>JBNJDH010000062.1:0-11529 GCA_051744695.1 Bacteroidota bacterium
AAGTGACGGTTGTGGCAAAAGTGTGCCGGGCCATATGGAAGGTAAGTCGCTCCTTAATGCCACATAAATCGGCAATTTCCTTCAGGTAGGCATTTAACTTTTGGTTGGAAATGCGTGGGAAAAGCCAGGGTTTGCCTTCCAGGGTTGGATAGTCCTTGTAAGATTCAATGATTTCCAAGGCCTGGGGCAAAACAGGGAGTTTGACCGAAGTTTTGGTTTTATGCCGTTGAAAGGAGAGCCATACCTGCCCGTCGATGCCTTTGATGAGGCTGTCATGCGTGAGATTCTGCAGATCTACATAGGCTATGCCGGTGTAGCAGGAAAAGACAAACAGGTCCTTGACCAGCTGAATGCGGGGAATAGAAAAATCCTTCTCCCGCAAGGTTTTGAGCTGATCTTCAGAAAGGAAGCCGCGGTCTTTTTTGTCATACGCAATCTTGTAGTTCTTGAACGGGTTGGTTTGAATCCATTCCAGTCGCTCCGCCAGATTAAGCATTTTGCGGATCCGACAAAAATGTTTCATGGTGGTGTTGGTGTCCAGGCTGTTGGCCCCGTTTAATCCCTGCTTTTTCCGCAGGAAAATTTCAAAATCGACGAGCAATTTATAATCGATGGATCGGATCGGAATGGCCGTTGTTTTCATCTTTTTCTGCAAAAACTCGCGGAAGTACTTCTGGGTCGTTTTGTAGTGAGCAAAAGTCCTGGGGGCAAGCTTGTCCCGGCATGTGGTATTGTGATACTCAATCAGGTCATCCGTGGTTTTTACGGATTCCTGCTCAATGCCAAAGAATAGATTTTTGATGTATTGACCGGTAATAACTTTTCCCGAGAGCAATGCTTCGGAGTAACACTCCAGGAGTCTTTTTCTAACCTTGTCCAGGAATGGATTGATTTCTGCGGCTTCTTTGGATTTGGGCCTGACTTTGCCGGCTTCCTTGTTCCACAATTCTGGAGGGATGCTGCGCTTAACCGAGAATTCAGTGCGCTTGCCATCAATGGAGATCCTTGCAAAAATGGGCGCTCTCCCTTGCCTAAGGCGGCCTGTGCGGATGATAAATCCGACGGTGAAGTTTTGAGTGTTTGCCATGATAACTGTGTTTAATGTTTGAATTTGTTCACCGGAAATGGCTTCCGAAACCCTCAAAAATCACCGGAAAAATGAAACGAGAATTTTTGTAACAAACAGTCAACCAGTTTCTAATGGCGATGCTGGTGAACAAATTTACGAAAAAAATTTGTTCACCAGTTTGTTCACCAACGTTTTGGTTTTATTTGGTTTTAAATGAATGGGGCCAAAAATTAAAAAGCTGTAAATCAAACGATTTACAGCTTAATGTTTTTAGATGAATACGGTATTGTGATCCCGGAGGGACTCGAACCCCCAACCTCCTGGGCCGTAACCAGGTGCTCTATCCAATTAAGCTACGGAATCGTGGCTTTGAGGCGTGTTGGCGTTTCTCAAATGCGGTGCAAATATAGGGAAAATATTGGCTTTTCTGCAAATCGTTTTGCGAAAATTTATCGGCTTTGTGCGACAGCGGGGGAAAGCACAATTTCCAAAGAAAAGATTTACAATATTATATATTTAAGGTTAGAGCTATTTTTTGTTGCTGGTTTCTGGTTTTTTGTTTGCCGCGGGTTCGGGGTTTCTGCTTTGCAAAAGGATTGACTACTGTTTTGCATAAATCCCACTGACGACAGTTTATAGAAATTAAAACACCCTTTATCCGAAAATGCCGGTATGGTGGCATCCCCGATAAAGGGTGTTGTTTCTTAAAAACCAGGCTAACTACTTGAACTTGTCCATAGCTGATTTCCAACTTTGACGGAGGTCTTCAAAAGCTTTTTCGGCTCCATCTTTGAATTCACCCCAGGCATCTTCGGAAGAATTTTTGATATCGTCGAGTTTCTTCTGAAGATTGGCCTTCTTTTGTTCAAGTTCTTCGATCTGTTTCTGGTATTTGATCTTCATGTCGGCTTCACTCTGACGGGCTTTGGCGTCAAGTTTGTCGAGATCTGTCTGCAATTCCTTGATGCGGGCATTGAATTTGTCAATGTAAGCTTGTCTCTTTTCCATAGGTTTCTATCTTTAAAGGTTTATGTTGGTAAATTGAGCCTTTTATATCGATAAACTGTGCAATCGACTTATCTTGAGTTGAATATATTCTACCCCGGTTTTTTCAGGTGTTCATACTCAATAGATTGTTAGATTATTAGATGTAAGATGCCTGCCTGCCGCCAGGCAGGCAAGAAAATTCATATAACACTGATGTACTGTGATTTAATTTGGGAAACGCCCGAAATCCAATCATATACATTTTGTTGGTTTGCACAGTATGCCGCAGAAAAGAATCAAAATTTCTTGTTGTCCTTAGCTTCTAACTTTCAGCTTCCCCGCGGCAGAGATACCAACTCTTAAAATCTATTGTTATTTACAATAGTCCGTTAAGCTTTTGCAAGAACCTTTGATTCAGCTTAAATCTTAAATCTAATAATCTAACGATCTATTGTATTTATATTTTAACGAATTAACGTCGTGATTGGTTCATATCAAATTTAATAAAATCCGGCCATTTTGATTGCCCGAAGGCCCCAAAAATTTCTAATTTTGACTCCTCCCGGAAAAACGGGAGATCGTTTGGCTGACTTGGTAGGAATTTTGTCTTAAAAACCGGGTTAGCCAATACAACTAAATTGGGGGGAATAATTGTTGAAAACGATACACACGTCCTCTTTATTGGCTGAAATTTGATACCGGATACCAGGGAAAACAATGAAACGAGCAACCATTATACTTATACATATTCTTTTGATCTGGGGTGCAGGGGCCCAAATGGCTTTAGGACAGGCCCCTGTTTCGTGGGATTATCATTTCCCGCTTGATATTGCCCCAAAGGTAAGCGGGAGTTTTGGAGAGGTCAGAAGCAATCATTTTCACTCTGGTTTGGATCTGACCACATTTGGAAAGACCGGGTACCCGGTTTTTGCAGCTGAATCGGGATATGTATCCCGCGTTAGTGTTTCACCCGGCGGATTTGGAAAAGCCCTTTATATTGATCATCCGGATGGCGTCACAACGGTTTATGCGCATCTGAAAGAGTTTTGCCCACGAGTTGATTCCGTCGTAACCCGCCTGCAGTATAAGCAAGAGTCGTTTTCTATGAATACCGGTTTTGAGGAGGGCAAATTGCCCGTGACCAGGGGAGAGGTGATTGGTTATTCCGGAAATTCAGGTAGTTCGGGGGGACCACATCTTCATTTCGAAATAAGGGAGACCAAAGGGCAACGGCCGCTGGATCCACTGGCTTTTGAAAATCCTGTGAAAGATGATATTCGTCCGCAAATCAAAGGAATAATGGTCTATCCCTTGTCGGAAAATGCAGTCATAAACGGAGAACATGAACCAAAGTATTATCCGTGTGTCTTTTACGATGGTGCGTTTCATTTGAAACACAACCCGGAAATAAAAGCAGGCGGTAAAGTTGGCATCGGCATAGAAGTGATTGATTATTACACCGGATCGTGGCGAAAGTGTGGTGTTCATAGCATTGATCTGAAAATGAACGGACACCCTCTTTACAATTATACCATGAATGGTTTTTATTTCCACAACACCCGCTATTTAAACAGTCACATCGACTATGCGGAAAAGAAAAAAAACCATCGGACCATACAAAAAAGTTTTGTTGACCCCTACAATCCGCATGAATTGTATGAGGTGGGCCCCGACCGGGGGGAGATCATACCCGAAGAAGGCAAAATTTACCAGCTCGATTATACCGTGAAGGACATTTCCGGAAACGTTTCTGAGCTAAACTTCAAATTAAAAGGTGCCTCTCCTCAATCTTCTGGAAATTCAGAGGAAAGCCGAAATGTGCCCATGATAGATCCTTCGGAACCATATTCATATGAAGAGGAGGGACATTCCGTCTCTTTTCCCCCTGAAAGTTTTTACCGGGAAATACCCCCCGTGTTTGATGTCAGTGAATCAGAAAAATCATTGTCGGGAACAGTTTTTTCAGTTCTTGATGAAACCATTCCAATCCATAATAGGTATGAAATCAGGATACCCATCGCTTCGGATCTTGAAACCGATGGACTTTGTGGCGCTGTTTTGCCCGAAAATGGAGAGCCCGAATATGCAGGAGGTTCGGCTGAAGGCACGCATTTTGTAATCGAATCACGAAGCGGCGGGGATTATATTTTGGTTCGTGATACAGTTCCGCCCCAAATCAAAGTTAAAAATAAACCTTCCGGGATGGATTACCGTCGAAGAGATAAGCTGGTCGTTGACCTGGAAGATGATTTTTCCGGAATTGATCAATATGAAGCGACAATCAACGGAAAATGGGCATTGTTTGAATATGATGCCAAAAACGACCAAATAATTTGTTATTTTGATAAGGTTCCGTTTCTTCACTCGGGAAATAAATATGAACTTGTGATCGAAGCAACTGATCAGGCGGGCAATAATGAGAAATTGAAAACCCGCTTCAGGTATTGATAAAATTTTTATGCGAAAATTTTTGTTCATCTATTTTGCTGTCATGATTCTGGCCGGCGGGAGTGTTAAAGCTCAGATTGACACTGACCGCATGACCATAATCGGCAGGAATGCATTGTATTTCGAGGATTACGTGCTGGCCATACAACATTTTAACCAGGTGATCAGGGCCAAGCCTTATCTTGCTGAGCCTTACTTTTTCAGGGCGGTTGGGAAATACCATCTGGAAGATTACAAAGGGGCTCTGGATGATTGTGATAAAGCGCTTGAAAGAAATCCATATCTTATTGATGCTTATAATTTGAGGGGCATTCTATATCAGGAAGTTGAGCAACCTGAATCTTCTGTTAAAGATTTTAAAAAGGGCCTGGATCTTGATCCGGACAATGTGAATCTTCTTATAAACCTGGGAATTGCTCATTTGCAGCTTGAAGAATATGAAAAGGCCATTGATGTGTACACCGATGTGCTGGAAGAATCGCCCAATCATGTGGCAGCCTATCTGAATCGCGGCCTGGCTCGTTTCTCTTTAGAAGATACAACCGCTGCAGCAAAGGATTTCAGTCAGGCCATTGACGCCAATCCATACATTCCTGATGGCTACGTCAACCGGTCTATGATTCATTATCACAAAGGGGATTTTGAGGATGCCCTGGCCGATTTGAATGAAGCCATTGATTTAAATCCTGACGAGCCTTCCCTGTATATGAACCGGGGCATTGTTCGTTATCAGCTGGATGACCTGAAAGGGACGATGGAAGATTTCAATGAGTATATTGATATGAACCCCCGCAATGCCATGGCCTATAACAACCGGGGCATTCTGCGCGCCGAAATTGGAGATCTGGACGGGGCCATTGATGACCTCTCCCGGGTTTTGGCCCTTCGTGGTGAAGATCTGCCTACTCTTTATTACAGGGGGATGTTGTATAAAGAAAAGGGGGAATTCCGAAAGGCGTTGTCTGACTTCAATGTGGTGGCGGATGAATATCCTGATTTTGCCCCCGTCTTTATGAACCGTGCGGAAGTGAAACAAGCCCTGGGGCAGGAGGAATCTGCCGAGCTTGATTACAATACCGCCATGAAACTTCAAATGGACCGGAGCGACCAGATCGATCAGCAGAGTTCGCAACTGGCATCAGCCGGAGATGCCGACGAACAGGACGAAGAGCAGGAGGAAAAAGACGAAAAAGAACGCAAGGAAACAAGAGAAGAAGACGACAGAAGCATTCAGAATTACGATAAAATTGCGGTCCTCGAGGATTTCGGGGCAGAACAACCGGAACAACTTACCGGGACTTCTCTTCGGGGAAAAATACAGAACCGCAACATCATGGTGGATCTTCAGACTCCCTTCGGGCTCACTTTCTTCCCCGGTGATACCCTTGTACATCGACTTCGGTATTACGAAAGCGATGTGGAAGATTTGAGCAAGGTGACCCAATTTGATGGCTCCATAGAAATTGCCAATGCAACGAAAGAGATTGATCGTTCCGAATCGGAAGAACTTTTCAAAACGATATCTCAAATTGACGAAAAAATGGAACAGGAGAACCGTCGTTCCAAAAAAGTTCAGCTTCTTCTGGAACGGGGTCTTCTTTACATGTCGGCGATGAATCTGAACAATGCAATTGATGATTTCACAAAGGTTGTCGAGTTGGATCCCGAGTGTTATCTTGGATGGTTTTCGCGTGCTTATGCCCGGTATCTGATGGTTAGAACCGTAAGTGAAATGCAATCGGAAGATATTCCGGAGCCCGAGCAGATCAATCTGTCCGGGTCAACTGACCAGCCCGGCGGACAAAACAACATGAACCAGGAAACCATTCTGGATTACAAACTGGTGATCGACGATCTGGAAAAAACAGTGGAGGTCAATCCCGATTTTGAATTTGCCTGGTTCAATCTTGGGTATATGAACAATCTTCTTCGTAACTTTGACGAAGCCATTGAGCATTACTCAAAAGCCATAGAAATCAACTCAGATTTTGCCGAAGCCTGGTTTAACCGGGGTTTGGTTCGTATCTATCGTGACCAGGCTGCCGAAGGCACCATGGATTTGAGTAAAGCCGGCGAACTTGGGGTATATGAAGCGTATAGTGTAATTAAACGATACGGTTCTTATTCGATTGGTGGACCACCAGTTGAAGAGGAGGAAAACAATGAATGAATTGCCGGAAAATATTGACATCAATAATGAAGAGTTTCAAAATGCTCTCCAGCTTGTCCAGTATACCAATTCTTCGGTATTTCTGACCGGCAGGGCAGGAACGGGGAAATCTACCTTCCTGCGTTATATCTGTGAAAACACTCACAAAAAGCATATCGTGGTAGCTCCCACCGGTATTGCCGCGATCAACGCCGGGGGTGTAACCATGCATTCATTTTTTAAGATTCCTTTCAGGCCTATCCTGCCCAACGATCCGGATCTTTCAACAAAAGACGGGCGAATCTATGATTTTCTCAAATACAACAAAGAAAAGATCAAACTGATCCGTGAAACTGAGCTGCTTATTATTGACGAAGTCTCCATGGTCCGCGTGGATATTCTCGATTTCATCGATCAGGTATTGCGGGTTTACACCAAGAACAAAAACCTGCCTTTTGGTGGGAAACAAATTCTGATGGTGGGTGATGTTTTCCAGCTTGAACCGGTAGTCAAGTCGGACGACTGGAAAATCCTGGGCCGGTTTTACAAATCGCCGTTTTTCTTTTCGGCCAAAGTGTTCTCGCGCATTCCGCTGGTGCAGATTGAACTCAAAAAAGTTTACCGGCAGAATGACCCCACTTTTGTGGGACTTTTGGATAAAATCCGTGTCAATGCTGCCGGCAAGGGCGATATTGAAAAACTGAACCAGCGGGTTGACAGGAGTTTTGAGCCCCCGGCTGACGAGCTGTTCATTACCCTGGCTACCCGCCGGGATACGGTCAATTACATCAATGACAAAAAGCTGGATGAACTGCCGGGCAAATCCCAAACTTTCATGGGAGATATCCAGGGGGAATTCCCCGCATCGAGTTTGCCCACGCTTCAGGAACTGGTGCTGAAAGAGAATGCGCAGGTGATGTTTGTGAAGAACGATCCGGAGCGTCGCTGGTACAACGGGACCCTCGGGTTGGTCGATGAAATCAGTGAGGAAGGCATTTATGTACGCACGGAAGATGAAAACATTCACCTGATCACCCGCGAGAAATGGGTCAACCTGCGCTATCGCTTCGATGAAGAAAACAACCGCATTATTGAAGAAGAAATCGGCTCATTTACCCAGTTTCCGCTTCGCCTGGCATGGGCAGTTACCGTTCACAAAAGCCAGGGACTTACCTTTGACAAGGTCGTGATCGATTTCAGCGGGGGAGCGTTTGCCGGCGGACAGCTTTATGTGGCCCTGAGCCGTTGTCGTTCGTTTGACGGAATTGTACTGAAAACCCCTGTCACTTCCCGTGATGTAATCGTAAATCCCCAGGTGCAACAATTTGCACGGTCAGCCAATGATCAGCGACTGATCCGTGAAGAGCTGGATAAAGCAAGGGCTGATGGTGCTTATGTATCAGCCCTCAAAAGTTTTCGTCAGGGCAACTGGCTGGAAGCAGTAAAATATTTGGCCAAAGCTGTCGGCTACAGGAAGGAAGATCTGGAAAGACCCGAAATACAACGATTCATGGCTTCCCAGATGACCTTCGTCACCCGCTTAAAGAACCGTGTGGAACAACTGGAGGAGGAACTCGCCCGGCAACAAAAAAATGTGGCCGAATTTGCCCGTGAGTATTATTTGATGGCCAACGAGTGTGAGGTGAAATTCAAAGACCAGCGTAGTGCCCTGGCCAATTTGAATAAGGCTTTGAGTTTGAACCCCGGTTTTATTGATGCATTGGTGCGAAGAGGAAATATTCTCACCAATACAGGCGATCTTGACGGCGCTGAAAAAGATTTTTCTAAAGTCCTTGATAAAAAGCAACGTCACTTTGCTGCACTGTGCGGAAGGGGCAAAGTGCGTTTTCAAAAGCGTCATTTCTCCGGCGCTTACCACGACTATCTGGAAGCCTCTCACCTCGAGCAATCCGATCCCGATGTATTTAAAAGTCTGGGGGATGTTTGCGCACGCATGGGAGAAATGGAAAAAGCCCAAACTTACTGGAATATCGCGGCTGATCTGGATGACGAAGAGTGAGGGCAGTTATCAGTGAGCAGTGAGCAGTAACCAGTTATCAGTGAGCAGTTATCAGTTGGTTTTCTTTTTGCAGATAGGGTTTGTTGAAAAAATCAGATTTAAATATTTAAATCAACCAATTTGGTGGAAAATCCGTGCTTAACAACTTTTAAAGAACTTTTTCTTTAAATGAGATATATCTATATGTAAAAATGTTCATGTTTTTATATTTTTGCACAAAACAGAAAAAACATGACATGGCAAATAATAAATATGTAATCATAGGAGGGGTTGCCGGTGGAGCTACCACTGCGGCCCGGTTAAGAAGAGTTGACGAGAGTGCAGAGATCATTATGCTCGAGAAAGGCCCTCACATTTCATATGCAAATTGTGGGTTGCCTTATTACATCGGGGGAGTGATCAAGGAAAAGGAAAAACTGTTGGTTCAGACACCTGAAAGCTTTGGCAGCCGCTTCAACGTGGATGTGCGGGTTTATTCGGAGGTGATTGATATTGATGCCGACAACAAGCGCATCAAGGTAAAGAATCATCAGACCGGGGAAGAATATGCCGAAGGATACGACAAACTTGTTCTTTCACCTGGTGCCAAACCCATAAAGCCACCCATTCCCGGTATAGAGCAGGAAAACATTTTTACACTTCGTACGGTCGATGACACCGAGTGCATCAAGAAATTCGTTGATGCCGAAATGCCTAAATCAGCGGTTGTTGTTGGTGCCGGTTTCATTGGTCTCGAAATGGCCGAAAATCTTCATCATCGCGGCGTGAAAGTAACCGTTGTGGAGGCGGCTCCTCAAGTTATGAATATGATGGACCCTGAAATGGCTTCTCTTCTGCATCAACATTTCAAAGAGCAGGATGTGGCATTGTATCTGAATGATGCGGTCCAGAATTTTCGCAAAAATGAAGAAGGCGTGGGCATAACCCTGGCCAGCGGTCGAAATCTCAATTCTGAGTGTGTCATTCTCTCTATTGGTGTAAAACCCGATGTGACCCTGGCACAAAAAGTAGGACTTGATATCGGGAATCGTGGCGGCATTGTTGTCAATGAATACCTTCAGACTTCCAAAGAAGATATTTATGCCGTGGGAGATGCCATAGAATTTCCGCATCCCCTCACGGGTGAGTCTTCTCTGGCCTTTCTTGCCGGACCTGCCAACAAGCAGGGGCGTATATTGGCAGATAATCTGGTATACGGACATAACCGCAAATATCAGGGGTCAATCGGAACGGCCATTGCCAAAGTTTTTGATATGGTGGCCGGAACAACGGGCCTGAGTGATAAATCCCTGAATCAGGCCGGGATTCCTCACCAGTCAACCATTGTCAATGCCGGAAGTCACGCCGGATACTACCCCGGTTCCACGAACATGGTGCTGAAGATATCCTTCAACCCGGAAGACGGTTTGTTGCTTGGTGGTCAAGTTGTTGGCTATGAAGGTGTGGACAAGCGACTTGATATGCTGGCGACCATTATAAAAGAAAAGGGGACCATTTATGACCTGCAGGAGGTGGAACATGCTTATGCACCCCCGTTTAGTTCGGCCAAGGACCCAGTCAATCAAGCCGGTTACAATGCTGAAAACATTATTAAGGGGCTTTTCCGTCCACTTTCGCCATACGAATTTCATCAATGGAATCATTCCGACAGTTGCCTTTTGGATGTTCGTACACCCGACGAACATGAGCTGAATGCCATTGAAGGTTCTGTCAATATTGAGATTGATCAGTTGCGGGAAAGACTTGACGAACTGCCCCGTGAAAAGAACATCTACATTTTTTGTGGAGTCGGTCTCAGGGGTTATGTAGCCACACGCATATTGAAACAAAACGGTTTTGAGAACGTCTATAACCTCTCTGGTGGGTTGAAAGTTTATCAGGCTGCCCTGGCGGATCAGAACAATCCCCTGAATTTTTCCGGTTCAGTCGATGCCATACCCACCGGGGTAGACCGGTCCGGTGATATTCCCAAAATTTCTCCTGAAATGATGCAGGTGGATGCCTGCGGACTTCAGTGTCCGGGACCGGTCCTCAAACTCAAAGAGGAGATTGCTAAAATTGGTCCGGGAGAGGAGATGCAGATCAAAGCTACAGACCCCGGATTCTACAATGATGTTGGATCCTGGTGTAAAGTCACCGGCCATACGCTGGTGGGTCGTCATAAAAAAGGAGCTGAGATCACGGCAGTTATCCGCAAAAAGCAGGAGAATTCATCAGAATTGAGCAAAATGCCCGGCGGAGTAAAGACCATTGACCAGGGAGACAACAAAACAATCATTGTCTTTAGTGACGATCTGGACCGGGCGCTGGCATCATTCGTGATTGCCAACGGTGCTGCCTCCATGGGTAAAAAAGTCACCATGTTTTTCACTTTCTGGGGGCTGAACGTAATAAAAAGACGTGAAAAGCCCCGTACACGAAAAGGGGTCATGGATAAAATGTTTGGCCTAATGATGCCCGGACATGCCGGGAAATTGTCTCTCTCGAATATGAACATGGGTGGAATTGGCCGAAACATGATGAAACAACGAATGAAAAGCAAGAACGTGGATGCGCTGGAAGTCATGATCAATAACGCGAAGGACAGCAATGTCCAAATGATCGCCTGTCAGATGAGCATGGATGTGATGGGGGTCTATTCTGAGGAGCTTATTGATGGTGTCAAAATTGGTGGTGTCGCCAATTATCTGGAAGAAGCTGAAGCTTCGAACCTGAATCTTTTCATCTGATTTTCGGGAGGCATTGCCTGTTTAACAGACATAGATATGGGCCCTGCCGGTACTTACCGGTGGGGCTTTTTCAGTTTACAGTGATCAGTGATCAGTGATCAGTAAAAAGGGGGCAATTAGCAATAAC
>JBNJDH010000063.1:0-11474 GCA_051744695.1 Bacteroidota bacterium
ATACATAGACAACAACATCACTGCAACACGGGTTGTGTTAAATGCCATGCAGCAAAACAACATCCGGAAAATCGCTTTTGCCAGTTCTTCATCCGTTTATGGAAACAACCCGGAAACCCCATGGCACGAGGAATTGAATGTTGACAATCCCATATCTCCGTATGCCTTTTCGAAAAAGGGCTGTGAACTTCTCAACCATACCTGGCATCATCTTTACCACATTGATGTCATCAATATGCGGTTTTTTACCGTTTATGGCCCCCGTCAACGACCCGATCTGGCCATTCACAAGTTCACCCGTATGCTATATGACCGAATCCCTCTCACCCTTTTCGGGGATGGCTCCACAGCCCGCGACTATACCTATATCGATGACACCGTAAGTGGCATTCTTAAAGTCATCCATTATTTGCGGGGACACAACAACGTTTTTGAAACAATCAACCTTGGAAACAATCACCCCATTTCACTTAATGAACTAGTTGATAAACTTTCTCAAATCACGGATACCTCCCCCGAAGTGGAACGATTGCCCATGCAACCGGGTGATGTAAACATCACGTATGCCAACATAGACAAGGCAACCCGGATGTTTGGATATAAACCAGTGGTTTCACTGGAGTCGGGACTCCACAAATTTGATGAATGGTTTCGATCATTTTACTTCAATGAATGAGAGCTAAAAAAAGGTGCCCCTTCCGGAGCACCTTTTTATTTGATATATATGTGGAGTGAATTGGCCTCCATATTACATCATGCCTGGCATTCCGCCACCCATTCCGGGGTTCGGTGCAGGTTGAGATGATTCTTCTTCTTTTTCGTCAACCAACACGCACTCGGTGGTGAGGAACATACCTGCAATGGAAGCTGCATTTTCCAGTGCTATGCGGGTTACTTTAGCGGGATCAATCACTCCGGACTCGAAGAAGTCCTGATATTCATCGATACGGGCATTGTAACCATAAGCTCCTTTGCCTTCCTTCACCTTCTGAATGATGACAGCGCCTTCTCTACCGGCATTGGCTACGATCTGACGCAGTGGCTCTTCAATAGCCCGCTTAACGATCTCAATTCCGGTGCTTTGATCTTCATTGTCCCCTTTAACGCCTTCAAGGGCATCAAGAGCACGGAGATAAGCAACACCACCACCCGGAACAATGCCTTCTTCAACAGCGGCGCGGGTAGCACTCAGCGCATCGTCAACACGATCTTTCTTCTCTTTCATTTCCACTTCGGAGGCCGCACCTACATAAAGGACAGCTACACCACCAGCGAGTTTGGCCAAACGCTCCTGAAGTTTTTCTTTATCATAGTCAGAAGTAGAATTAGCGATCTGTGCTTTAATCTGCTTAGCACGCTCTTCAATGGCATCGGCATCGCCACTACCGTTGACAATGGTTGTATTCTCTTTGTCAATGGTGATCTTTTCGGCACGACCAAGCATATCGACAGTAGCGTTTTCCAGCTTCATGCCGGTCTCTTCTGAGATCACGGTACCACCGGTAAGAACAGCAATATCCTGAAGCATCTCTTTTCTGCGGTCGCCAAAGCCTGGAGCTTTCACAGCAGCTACCTTCAGAGAACCTCTCAACCTGTTTACAACCAGGGTTGCCAGGGCTTCGCCGTCAACGTCTTCAGAAATGATCAACAAAGGATGTCCTGACTGAGCAGTTTGTTCCAAAACAGGAAGCAGATCCTTCATCGTGCTGATCTTCTTGTCGTGGATCAGGATGTAAGGATTATCCAGTTCAGCCTGCATCTTTTCAGTATTGGTCACAAAATAGGGGGAAATGTAACCACGATCGAACTGCATTCCTTCAACCACTTCTACGGTGGTTTCGATGCCTTTGGCCTCTTCAACAGTGATTACCCCTTCATGACCAACTTTGTCCATGGCCTGAGCGATCAACCTTCCAATTTCTTCGTCATTGTTGGCTGAAATGCGGGCAACCTGCTCAATTTTGCTGTTGTCCTCGCCTACAACCTGTGCTTGTTCTGCAAGGTTGGCAACAATCTTTTTAACGGCCAGCTCGATGCCCCGCTTCAATTCCATGGGGTTGGCACCTGCAGTGACGTTTTTCAACCCTACCTTTACAATAGACTGGGCCAGCACGGTAGCCGTGGTGGTTCCATCACCTGCATCATCACCTGTTTTAGAAGCCACCTCTTTCACCATCTGGGCACCCAGGTTGGCATAAGGCTCGGACAGTTCAATTTCTTTGGCTACAGTCACACCATCTTTCGTGATGGTAGGTGCACCATATTTTTTATCGATGACCACGTTACGCCCCAGCGGTCCAAGGGTCACCTTTAGTGCATTGGCAAGTTGATCAATGCCCTGCTGAAGTCTTTCGCGGGCGTCAACATCAAATTTAATCTCTTTAGCCATATCTTTTGAATTTAATTTTTTGTGTTAGAAAAATCTTTCATTACGCGATGTAAAGAATGTCGTTTTGCGAAATGAGCAAGTAATCCTCACCATCAATGTTCAGCTCGGTTCCGGCAAATTTTCCATAAAGGACCGTATCTCCCACCTTAACTTCCATGGGCTCGTCCTTTTTATCAGCGCCTGTCAGAACAACTTCTCCTTGCTGTGGTTTCTCTTGTGCAGAATCGGGAATGATGATCCCGGTTGAAGTCTTTTCTTCGGCTTGCTGAGGTTTTACCAAAACCTTACCGGCAAGAATTTTTCCTTTTAATGTTGACATTTCTATTTCATTTAGACGTTAAACAAATTAATTATTCCGGTCTCCATTTAATCACAAATTGTGCCAAAGACCAACTGTGATGCGCAGCTCCAAAAAACAAGACATTTTTACAGGCAATGCCGAATCAGGGATTATCATAAATTGAAGATTTGCCTCTTGCAAAACCGGGCTGAAATCAATTCGACAATTTACCAGGAGTGTCAGGCTCACCCCCACAACAAAATGCACATAAACAAAAGTTTAGAGTAAACCCAAATCCCAATTAAATGGAAAAGAAAATGCTTTTTCAGAAAAACAGACATCCCAAATTAGCCTGAAAGAACTTATGATTTGGTCTTAAACGAATTAACAACAAAGCTGTCACTTGGGTTATGCACAAAAAAAGAGTGTCAGTAAAACTGACACTCTGACATATTTTGCAATATTCAATAAAAATCTCTTTTATTACATGCTGTCGGGGGGCATTTCCTGGGTCGCTCCTTCTCCTTCTTCTTCTCCACCTACGCCAAAATCGGGCATTTGTTGCTGTTGTTGAGGCGTACTCATATTTTCCAATTCTTCATCAATAGCTGATCCGGACTGTTGCACATCTCGTGGCAATACCATCACCGAAACAAAGGCCAAAACCACAAGGACGCTTGCCAGAGTCCAGGTTGCTTTTTCAAGAAAATCGGTGGTTTTCTTAACACCCATGACTTGGTTGGAGCCGGCGAAATTATTGGCCAGACCGCCACCCTTGGAGTTTTGCACAAGGACAATCATTATCAGAAGGATACTGACCAGAATTATCAAAACCGTTACAAACTGATACATATCTTTTTTAGTTACTGATTATTAATAAGTTCTTCCATTTCTTCAATACGACGTGCAAAGTAAACACTTTTTTCGGGATATTTCAAGCTCAGTCGCTCGAATATCTCGATGGCTTTATGATAGCGTTTCTGCTGAATATGAATATCGGCCAGGGTTTCGGTCATCAGATCCTCATTCTCTTCTGTGAAAGGGGCGGCAATGTCTTCATTGGGTACATCGGTTTCATCATCATCCCCGGCAGGCACAATCCGTTTTTGGTCTCCTGCATTGTTCAGAAAGTTGTTGATCAGATCCATTTTTCCTGAGGGGCCTTTTTCTTCTCCGGAGGGAACTGAGCCCTGGTCATCATCAACTTTTTCTTCCTGCTTGGGAGGCATTTGCCGGAGCAGTTTCAGCCATTCCGAAAAAGAATGACTCTGATTAAAGTCCACTGATGCGGAAGTAACTTCTTTTTCTACCGAGTAAGTGGAGGCATAAGCCTCCTTTTCATAATCCAAAAGTTCGGCAGAGGGTAAAACGACATTCTCATCAGATGATTTCGCATCGTTTTTTTCTTCCTCGTCCGGCGTCTCGTTGTTCTTAAGGGCTGAGAAGTCAATCAATTCGCCTGTGGCCGATGCAACGGAATCATCCACATCGAAATAATTAGCCTCATAGCCGGTCATCCATTCGGTTCCCGCTTCAGACGAATCGTCTTTATCTTCTCTTTCTGCCTCTGTATGCAAAGATGCTGGATTCCGGACGGATTCCGGCGGTGATGGTTGTTTACTACCCCCCGGTTCGCCACCTGTTTCCACAGGCATGTCGTTATCCTTCCCGGCATCCTGCTTTCCTTCACCGGGTTCCGATAGTGGCGAAAAAAGATCATTGATAAGAAAAAACAAACGGGACCGGTCTGGGATAAAGGCAGCAGCCAGTTTTAATTCACTATTGTAGCGAATATGATCAAGCTTGTGGAGATTCTTGATCCACAACATACGGCCGGCCTGAAAAAAAGGATAAGCATCCAGGGCCTCTTTCAGGGCGTCAAGGGTGTCTTCGTTCAGTTTTTCAGGGGCTGACAAAAGTTCGATCAGACGCGTTCGGTTCATACATTTGTTTTTACCAATCGGCAAAGGCTTTATTAAATATATTTTCCGTCAATTCTTCAATGATCTCATCCATCAACTCTCCTTCAATGGCGGTAATGTTTTGCTCACTCGGGAAGTCGCGATGAGCCGAGAAGGAAGACTCCCAACTTTCGTCCGGATTTTTGGTGTTCTCATATCTGACATTAATTGTTACATTCAACCGGGTTTCAGAAGATACAGCATCCGACTGAATGGCCAGTGGCTCTGTTTCATATCGTGTGATGGCTCCGGAAAAATCCACATCCCCTGTACCATCCGCCAGCCTGAGTCTTGACCCGTCTATGATGCGGTCTTTCAATGCCTCTGTAAAATTCTGACTCAAAACAGGATTCACATATGATGCCCGGTTTTCAAAATTCTGCACAGAGGCAGTATGTATATCTTCGGGTATGGAAGCCCCGTCAAAAGTCATCTGAATAGCGCAGCCACCGTTAAACAACAACAGCAGTGTAAATAAAGAAGCAGCAATAAACCTTCTTCTATTCCCTGAAAACCGTGGCATCAAAAAAAGCTGTTTACCCATCAATGTCATGTTCTTTAATTTTTCTATACAGGGTACGTTCGGATATCCCCAACTCTTTGGCGGCATCTTTTCTTTTTCCTTCATGTTTGTCGAGCGCTTTTCTAATCAGCTCTATTTCTTTCTCTTCGAGGGAAAGTGATTCTTCTACAAATTCTTCAGTGTCTTCAATGTGTTCTTCCCCGGGATGTTGATTGTCGGGATAAGTTTGGGGCTGGGGTTGGGGTTCTCGGCGTTCATGCCTGTATGGCACCATTGCTCCCTGGTTGGGAACAGGTGCCCGATGTAACTCTTCTCCGCTTTCCTGATAGAGATTTTGAATGATCTCGGCATTCTCCCCGTTCAGGCTGACATCATTGCCATGCTGAAGCATCTCAAGGACCAGCTTTTTCAGGTCATTCATATCCCGCTTCATATCAAAAAGAACTTTATACAGGATTTCCCGTTCATTGGCAAAATCAGCCGAGCCACCCGAATGATCTTTCTGTCCGGTTAATGCCGGAAGATTATCGCCTTCATGATAAGGAAGGTATTTCTTCAGGTCATCCACAGTAAGAACCCGCTCCTTTTCGATGATGGATATCTGCTCTGTAATATTCTTCAACTGCCGGATGTTTCCCGGCCATCGATATTTCTCCAGCAACTGTCTTGCTTCCTCATCAAGCTTTACGGCAGGCATCCGGTAACGGTCGGCAAAATCGGCCGCAAACTTCCGGAAAAGCAGGTAAATGTCTTCGGGCCTTTCGCGTAAAGGCGGAATCTGAATGGGAACGCTATTCAGCCTGTAAAAAAGATCTTCCCGGAATTCTCCTTTCTCAATGGCCGTCTCCAGCTCGATATTGGTTGCAGCCACAATCCGAACATTGGTCTTCAGTATCCGTGAAGATCCCACTCGCATGAATTCACCACTCTCCAAAACTCTCAGCAACCGCACCTGGGTAGAAAGCGGTAACTCTCCAATCTCATCAAGGAAGATGGTCCCCTCATTGGCTTCTTCAAAATATCCTTTGCGGTCGGAATAAGCGCCAGTGAAAGCCCCCTTCTCATGACCAAACAATTCAGAATCTATGGTCCCCTCGGGAATTGCTCCACAGTTTACCGCCACGTAAGGACCGTGTTTCCTTGAACTATGGTGATGGATAATCTGCGGGAAAACCTCCTTTCCTGTACCGCTCTCACCGGTAATCAAAACCGACAAATCGGTTGGAGCCACCTGCACAGCTACATCAATGGCCCGGTTTAGCGCCTCCGCGTTACCAATGATCCCATAACGTTGTTTTATTTGCTGTATATTGACCATATCTAACTGCTATTTTTTCAGTAGCAACTGACAAAGTTACTATTCTTTATACTTTTTTCCATTCCTTAGGTTCAATAGATCATTAGATTTTTAGATATTAAATGCTACATCCCCCCCAAGATATTGAAATTCCAAACTTTAAAAAGCAAGGTCTTTAATCCTGGACAATGGCCTTCAAGTGCATTAAAAAATTAAAATAACCTTTTGCCGCTTAACTTTTTAACCTGCTTTATTCATGAATCTACGGAAAGCAAAAAATTTTCCATCAGATAAGCGCTTCATATCTATATTTATATGCGTTTTTCAGCGGACCCTAAGCAGAAATTTGTATTTTTAAAGACTGATGTCCGGCAAAACAATTGGCCTGGTAAATCCCCCGGTCAGTAATGAAAAAAACAATTGATCTAACCAGATTCATTCAAATGGAAACAACTTACAAATTTTGTCAAAGTTGCGGGATGCCTATGAAGAAAGACCCGGAAAAGGGAGGCACCCAGACCGATGGATCCAGAAACGCCAAATTTTGCAGCTACTGTTGCCAAAACGGAAATTTCACCTTCCAGGGAAATGTTCAGGAATTTCAGGATTTTTGCCGAGAAAAAATGATCGAAAACGGTCATCCAAAAATTATGGCATGGCTATTTACAAGAGGGATGAAACGACTTGAAAGGTGGAAAGAAAATTAACACAACCCTGCTTCCAACACATTAAAACCCTGTTTCATGAAAAACGACCCCATCATTTCAGCCATACGCAAAGAACTGATAAGTCGTGGTGATGAAAACAACCGGCAATCAGAGAAACGGTTTTTTAAAGAAGAAATAAAAACTTATGGTCTGAAAAAACCCGCCATTGATAAAATATCAAAATACTGGTTCCGGAAAATAGAACCCCCGACACGGGAACACATCTTTGAACTTTGCGAACAACTTTGGCAATCGGGTTACATGGAAGAAGCACTGATTGCCTGCAAGTGGTCCTATTTTATACGACGGGAATTTATCCCTGACGATTTATTTATCTTTGAGGACTGGATTCATTGGTATGTTACGAACTGGGCCGTCTGCGACACGTTTTGCAATCAAACAGTTGGCACATTTCTAACCATGTATCCCGAAAAAACCGGAGAACTAAGGCGTTGGGCCAAAGCAAAGAACCGTTGGTTAAGAAGAGCTGCAGCAGTTTCTATGATTGTACCGGCCAGAAAAGGAAAATTCCTGGATGAGGTTTTCGGAATAGCAACTTTACTCCTGGAAGACAAGGATGATCTGGTCCGGAAAGGTTATGGATGGATGCTGAAAGTAGCAAGCCAGCAATATCCCGATGAAGTTTTTGACTTCGTCATCCGGAGAAAAAAGATTATGCCCCGTACAGCGCTGCGTTATGCCATTGAAAAAATGACACCGGAGAAGAAAAAACAAGCCATGGCAAAGTGATAAAATACGATAAGTAAAATGCCCGAATTATTTGAAAATACGGATTTTCCGGTACTTTTTCTGACCGGAACAATGGTTTTAGCGGCCATTGTCTTTTCACAAATTGCCAGGAAGATGCATCTTCCGGGCGTTGTAGCCTATATGATCACAGGGATTTTGCTGGGCCCTTCGGTTCTTAATTTGCTAAACAACGACATCCTCGCCGATATGGAATTCATCATCCACATGGTCCTGGGTTTCGTTGCTTTCAAAATAGGATTGGAGATCAATGTTAAAGAGCTAAAAAATCATGGCAGAGCCATCATCGTGACCATCCTTTCAGAAAGTTTCCTCGCGGTTATACTGGTTTCCTTTTTCATCTATATGCTTACGGGTAACCTGCCAATGGCGTTGGTATTCGGTGCCCTGGCGCCGGCCAGCGCTCCTGCGGGAACCATTGCTGTCATTGACGAACTCAAAGCCAAAGGCCCCCTGACAAGAACGCTTTATTCAGTAGTGGGAATAGACGATGGCCTGGCTTTGATCATTTTCGGGCTGGTCAGCCCCGTTGCCCTGTTCTTTTTATCGCATACCGGCAATGGCATCGAAATCAATGAGGCATTTTTGAACTCCTTCATTGACCCCTTCATGGAAATTGGCCTAAGCGTGCTGGTCGGTGGAGCACTAGCAGTGATATTCATTTGGCTTACACGTTTCAAAGGCTTCCATAACAAGCTGATGCCCTTCACTTTTGGCATGGTGGTTCTCATTACCGGAATGAGTGAACTGATCAATCTCTCCGAAATTCTTACCTGCATGATATTTGGGCTGATCACCGGCAACCACAAAAATTCACAGCGATTAAAGGAGATTGAAGAAGAGGACCTCGGATTAATCCTTCCGCTTTTCTATATTCTTTTCTTCACCATCGCCGGAGCCAACCTGCATCTAAACAGTTTACCGGAGCTGGGATGGATCGGCCTCTTTTATATCGTTGGCAGAATTCTGGGCAAAAGCCTGGGGGCCTATGCAGGCGCAGGAGTGATGCGAATGGAGAACAAGATAAAAAAATACCTTGGACTGGGGATCCTTTCTCAGGCAGGCGTCGCCATTGGCCTGGCCCTGATCACGAAAAACATTCTTCAGGGAATGGGGCCGGAAATGGAGACAGGCATCACCATGGGCGATCATATTGGCAATATTGTTTTTACAACCATAACAGCAACGAGTGTCTTTTTTGAATTGTTAGGGCCTATCACTACCCGGCTGGCGCTGAGAAAAGCCAATGAGGCAACAGCAGAGCAGGAACCAGTAAAATAGTTGTTAGTATCCAAGCCGCGGGGAAGTTCGAGGCTGGAAGTTAGAAGCTAAAGGCTACAAGAAAATTTGATTATTTTTGCGGCATATCTTGAAAGCTAACGAAAAATGTAAGTGCAATATTTTCAATTGTTTACATATTTTGTTAGATAAAAGTTTTCATTACAAGCATCAAAAATCATTTTAACCTGCTTTATTCATAAATCATCTATGAATAAAGCAGGTTAAGATTGGAAACAACCAGAAAAAACAAGACATTCGTAAACCAACAACCAGAACAGTCAAAAGAAAATCACATATGAGGAAAGAAGACATTCTCGGCATCATTCCGGCAAGATATGCATCCACAAGGTTCCCTGGCAAACCTCTGGCCGACATTGGCGGTAAACCCATGATACAGCGGGTTTGGGAGCAAGTCCGCAAATCCATTTCTCACGTGGTGGTGGCCACAGATGATGAACGTATATTGAATGCGGTAAAAGATTTTGGCGGGGAAGCAGTGATGACCTCCGACCGGCATCAGAGCGGAACTGACCGCTGTCCGGAGGCCCTTAACAAAATTGAAAAAGCCACCGGCCGGACTTTTCAGGTTGTTGTAAACATCCAGGGCGATGAACCCTTCATCAAGCCTGAACAACTCGAAAAACTGACTGCCTGCTTTCATAACGTGGACACCGAAATCGCCACCCTCATCAAACCGCTCACCACTTACGAAGAACTATTTGACCCCAACCGCCCCAAAGTGGTCATCAACAACAATGCGCAGGCACTCTATTTCAGCCGGTCGCCCATTCCATTTTTCCGCAATCTCCCCGAGGAGGAATGGCATCTGAATCATGACTATTTTCTGCACGTAGGCATCTATGCCTACAGGAGTGACATCCTCCGTGAAATAACCCTATTGGAACGCTCCTCTCTGGAAAAAGCAGAATCCCTGGAGCAACTGCGATGGCTGCAACACGGCTACAACATTTCCACCCGTAAAACCGACTTTGAAAGCTGGGGCATCGACACCCCTGAAGATATTGAATTATTGAAACAAAAAGGTGTTCTGTAATACGTAAATCCGGCCCTCCACAAGGTTAAAGCAAAGACGGTTTTTTAACAGGATTTATCTTGTCAATAAGCCCCCTTTCCCTGTATTTTTACTATATTGTATAACAAAGCTTACAATATGCAAGAACTACCCTTAATTCAAAAAGACGGGTGGCTTTCTCCCTACAAAGGTGCCATAGAAGCCACATACAATAAATTCAATGACCTGGTTGATTTTATCAACGACAGCAAGGACGGCATTGTCAATTATGCCGGAAACCATTTATTCTTTGGGCTGCATCCCCACGGCGAAGGCTGGGTGTTTCGCGAATGGGCGCCCAACGCTGACAAACTTTATCTCGTCGGCGACTTTTCGGACTGGAAACCCAATGAGGCTTTTCAGCTTCAAAGAAAAGATCATGGAATATGGGAAATTTTTCTGTCTAAGCAGACCCTCAAACATGGCGATTACTTCAAGCTTTTCGTGACGTGGAATACCGGCGAAGGCTTCAGGATACCGGCTTATGCCAACCGGGTGGTCCAAGATCCACACACCCTGCTTTTCAGCGCCCAGGTATGGTGCCCGGAAACCCCCTTTCCATGGAATGACCAGGATTTTCAGCCCGATTTTCCGCACCCCCTCATTTATGAAGCCCATGTGGGAATGGCCCAGGAGGAAGGGAAGGTAGGCTCCTACAACGAATTTACCGAAAAGATATTACCCCGTGTCCGGGATGCCGGATACAACGTCATTCAACTGATGGCCATTCAGGAACATCCCTATTACGGAAGTTTCGGCTATCATGTATCCAATTTTTTTGCTCCAAGCAGTCGATTCGGAACCCCCGAGGAGCTAAAGAAACTGGTCAACAGGGCCCACGAAATGGGGCTGGCTGTAATCATGGACATTGTGCATTCCCACGCCGTTAAAAACGAAGAAGAAGGACTGGCGCGTTTCGACGGGACCATTGACCAATACTTTTATCCGGGCGAACGGGGTTTCCATAAAGCATGGGATTCTCGTTGCTTCGACTACGGCAAACCCGAGGTCATGCAGTTTCTGCTCTCCAATTGCCGTTACTGGATAGAAGAATTCCATTTCGATGGTTTCCGTTTTGATGGTGTCACCAGCATGCTTTACACCCATCACGGCCTGGAAAAAGCATTCTCAGGTTACGACGACTATTTTGACGGAAGCCGTGACGACAATGCCATTGTTTATCTCATGCTGGCCAA
>JBNJDH010000064.1:0-11439 GCA_051744695.1 Bacteroidota bacterium
ATCTGAAGTTAGCGGTCTGGCAAAAGGAGATAATGTATTGCGCTGGGTTGTGGAAAAAGAAAATTGCCGTTCAGAGGATGAAGTCAGACTTACCAATGACCTTCCTTCCGAACCTTATGCTGGACGTGATCTGGAGGTTTGTGAACCCCAGCATGAATTAAGAGCTGCCACCCCTGAATATGGTGATGGCGTATGGTCTATTGTAGAAGGAGGCGGAAACCTTTCGGATGTAAATGATCCCAGGGCCGAGATTTCAAATCTTCAGCCTGGTACCAACCGTCTGAAATGGACCCTTACCAAGGGACAGTGCATTCGTTCAGATGAGATCGTGGTTGAAAACTTTACTCCAACCACCGCTGATGCCGGTCCCGATGTCGAGGATTGTAAAAATTATGCTGAATTGGATGCCAACACTCCGATTCATGGCCAAGGAGAATGGTCAATTGTTTCCGGGCATGGATCTTTTGTTAATCCCGCTGACGAATCGACAACGGTTGAAGATCTGACCTTTGGAGAGAACATTCTTATGTGGGAGATCAACAATGGAGATCATTGTTATTCCAGGGATACCGTGAAGATTTTCAACAAGATTCCCGATCAGGCTGATGCCGGGAAAGATCGCGTGATCTGTGAAAACTACCTTACCCTCAACTCCAATGAGGCTAAGGATGGAGAAGGCACATGGTCAGTGGTTAGCGGATCCGGGGATTTTGATGACCCCCATTCCAATAATACAGTTGTCAGGGATATCGGATTCGGTGAAAATGTTTACAAGTGGACCATTGCTTATGGCGATTGTACTACCGAGAGCACCATGACCGTTACCAGTAAGAAAACAGATGCTTATGCCGGCGAGGATGTGGTGGTTTATGATCCTGAAGTGTTCCTGAATGCCAATAATGCTGGTGATCTTAATGCAAGTTGGGAAGTTGTCGGAGGTCAGGGAGAGTTTGAAGATGAAACCTTCTTCAATACTAAGGTAACAGGCCTCAAGGAAGGAACCAATACCTACCGGTGGACCATCAACGTGGATGATTGCATCTCTTATGATGATGTGCAGGTGGAATACAGGCCTTCTCCCGATGCTGGCTTTGTAACCGATACAGCCGAAGGCTGCTGGCCTCTCACGGTTGATTTTACGAATTATTCTGTGGGTGCTCAGGAACGCGATTATCAGTGGGATTTCGGAGACGGAAACACATCGGATGAGCAGAATCCCACGCACACCTTTAATGAACCGGGTGAATATCCCGTTCAATTGACTGTTCCTGGTCCCGACAGTATAGAAGGTCATTATCAGAAAATTATAAATGTATATGGT
Organism: Bacteroidota bacterium; assembly: GCA_051744695.1. Taxonomy (GTDB): domain Bacteria; phylum Bacteroidota; class Bacteroidia; order Bacteroidales; family Marinilabiliaceae; genus Marinilabilia. Next base: position 1,322 of record JBNJDH010000064.1, read on the forward strand.
CATCCAACCGCTGCCTTTGGTGTTGAACCGGATCTTGTTTATGTGCCCGGTGATGAAGTCAGGCTCTTTGATCTCTCTGAAGGAGCTGTCGAATATGAATGGCACTTTGGAGATGACAGCATTTCTCATGAGGAACATCCAAGACATGAATATCAGGAAGCCGGTTCTTATGACATTAAGCTCATCGTGACCAATGAGTATGGTTGTAAGGATTCAATTTTAACTGAAGATGCTGTTACAGCTCGTTCCAGTGGGTTTATTAAGTTTCCCAATGCATTTAAGCCCAGGCCGGATTATGATAGCAATTCGGGCGACAGAAGTGAAACTAACAGTGTGTTTAAACCCGTATACAGGGATGTTGAGAACTATCGTCTCCAGATATACAATAGATGGGGGCAGTTGATCTATGAATCGAACGACATTGATGAAGGATGGAACGGACATTACAATGGCCAGTTGGCACCGCAGGCTGTTTATGTTTGGAAAGTGAAAGGAACATTTATCAATGGAAAGGAATTCAGAAAAACCGGCAGTGTATTGCTGGTTCGTTAACAATTTGATGAATATTAATTCGTGTCTGTCCATAAAGTACCATTTACGCCTCCGGTCCTTCGGATAGCAAATGGTGCTTTATGGAAAGATACAAATTCAGGTCTGTTTAAAGGAAAGTTAATTTACCCTGACCCGGGAAACCAAATAATCTGATGAATAAGGGTTTGAAACATATTATTTTGTTGTTTTTGTGTGTTTTGGCAACATTCGGAAAAGAAGCGGAAGCACAGGATCCAACATTTTCGCAGGTGTATGCCACACCGGTCTATCTGAGTCCTTCGTTTACAGGGCTCACAGATGGAAGCCGCGTGGCTCTGTCGTACCGTGATCAGTGGCCGGGCATTCCCAATACATATCGAACGTTGTCTTTTGCCGCCGATCATTTTTTTGACGAATACAACAGTGGTCTCGGCCTTGTATTAGTGCGTGACGACCAGGGTGGTGGACAGTTGATCACACAGGATTTAGGAATGGTATATGCCTACGAATTTCCCATTACCAGGGAAATTTATATGCGTCCCGGATTGAATTTTAAGTACTTTGAGCGAAAAATTGACCCTACCTCTCTTTTGTGGGGTGATCAGATCGGTCCTGATGGTGACATTCTAGCAGGTGCCATCGGAGATTTTGAACGTGAGAGTTACCGTAAATTTGATGCCGCTGTATCAGCCATGGCCTACAGTGATCAGTTCTGGCTGGGGACTGTACTTGACCATTTAATAAAAAGTGACATCGGATATACTGATATTGAAACACGGCTTCCTCTTCGAACCACTGTTTATGGTGGTTGGAAATATCGTTTCAGACAGCGTACACGCAACCAGGATGAGGTGAGCGGCACCCTTGCATTTATGTATCGTCAGCAGGAGGATTATCAACAGCTTGACATTGGAGCTTACTGGTATCTGAATCCTTTTGAGCTTGGGCTTTGGTATCGTGGCATTCCAATAGGAGGGAGCGACGGACTTATCAATAACGATGCTCTGATCTTTCTGCTGGGTTTTAATATTGGAAATGTAAGGCTTTCGTATAGCTATGACCTAACGATATCAGATCTTGCGGGGCATAGTGGAGGTGCAAATGAATTCTCTTTGATTTTCAGGTTTTCTACCTCAGGCAGAAACAAATCGCCACGCGGGGCCATACCCTGTTCAGAACCAGCTAAAGACTGGCTTCGTGGTGGTTCTAAAGTGAATAACCAAAGAGACCGCACCATTTTTTAAATGCAACAGCATCCCCGTCATTGGTAACGAAGTGAAGCAATCTCTATTTGTTTTACCGGACACCAGTGATAAAATTACAAACCCCGCTGGGCGAAATCTCTCTTCCCGCTGGGTGAAGTCTTTCCCCCTGCTGGGCGAAGTCTGTGACTTCGCCCTTTTTAAAGGCGTAGTCTTAGACTTTGCCGAGCGGGGTGGGGGATGCTTTGATCTTCTTATCATAGGGCTGCGCCCCATGCTATTCTCTTGCGCCCCGTTGGGGCTTTTGAGTCCAAGAAGAAGTGGAAATGGATTTTTATTAAAAAAGAGCATTTTTCACTGGTTCTTTAGGATGAGACTTGATCAAATCGACATTCTGTATTTTGAGAGACTACCCCCGCTGGGCGAAGTTTTTCTCCCTGCTGGGCGAAGTCTGTGACTTCGCCCTTTTTACTTTTTAGCCTCAGCCTATTTGCAACATTCCAAAAGTGCAGCCCTGCAATGGCTTAACGTCTTCTGAGCCTTGCGAAGAATCATCTTAAACGATAAATGTGGCATTCTGCTTAAAAACCGCTCGCTTCTATTTCCATCACCCGATATGCTTTCAACAGCTCCTTTTCATCGAAAATGTCCGAAGCATCCCGGCCTTTTTCTTCCAGTAATTTAATTGCTGCATCAAAAAGGTCACTTTTGGCGTAAAAGTATTCGTGTGCGTAATGAATGTACTTAATGACCCGAAAGGCGTTAAAAACGTGAAACAACCGCTTTAAAAAGGCATTTTTTGACTTGCAGTTTTTCCGGAGATCAATCCATTCTTCTTCAAAATTTGAATTAAGCAGGAAACTTCGTAAGGGACCGTTAAGTTTATATGTCCAGGATTCGAAAGCTTCAGGATTGAGTTTAAACAACTCTCCTGCGAGGGTAAAAAACACCCTGAGGTCCGAAAATACCTGTGGGTTATAAGTCGTTCCCTGCTTTTCTGTTCCCTCTAAATGTTTTTGAATGCTTGCCCCTGTGCCAAATATAACACGGTGAGAGGGACGGGGAGAAGGATAGACGATGGTGTCGGTGATTTCAGAAAATCCTCCCAGGGGAATGAGTTTCTGAAGAAAGTAGAAATCTTCGCCGGCTTGTTTCCTGGGCATTCCGCCTGCCCTGGTATAGGCTGATGCTCTGAACACCATGCAGGAACCTATGGTGTGAAATGCATGAGGGAAACCTGTTATTCGCAATCCAAGCAAATAATAGCGCAGATGAAGCTCATAGAGAATGATTCCTTCATAAACTGCAGGCGGGTATTCGTTTCCTTCGAGTGCGTGTTCAAAGCGGACGATGGCCCCCATGTGATCTGGGTTGGCTGCCCATTTTTCTATGGCAGTAAAATAGTTTGGTGCCACTGGAGAATCTGCATCCAGACAGGCCAGTATTCCTTCGGGGTGGTCCAGAAGTGAAAACCGCCTTGTCCCTTCGTCCAGACCAATTTTTCGGGCAAGACCTGCTCCGGCGTGTTTCTTTCTTAAGTTGTAAGCCTGAATGTGATGGATTGTAAGCCATGAGGGAAGTCCCCGGGCAGTGTATTGCTCAATATCCTTGCTGCAGACTTCTTGCTCTGTTCTGACTTCCGGGGAATCGATTTCCGAAGCATTCAGGACAATGATCACTTCTACAGGAAATGAAGGGGGATGGCTATGTGCAATCGAATCCAGCGTCCGAAACAACAAGGAACCTTCGCGATAAGCCGGAATAACCACAATGATCCCCAGGTCAGGATCCGGGTTTTCATCAATCCGGTATTCCGGCCAGTGCCTCTTAAGGTATTTATTGATTGGAGATGTCTTTTTTTCAGGTGGTATCATGGCGGCAGTCATCCACCGGCCTTTTATTCATTTTCTTGTTGCTCCTCGTAACGCTGGTTAAGCTTTTTTACGATTCTGCCAGTGATGTTCAGGGCTTTGTTTGCATATAGTACATTATCACCCATGGTGTTGCTTAAAACCAGCTTGAGGGGATGTTCTTTGGTATATTCTTTCAGAAATGATGCAATGGTATCGTTGAGCTCTTCGTTCATTTCATTTTGCTGCTGACGGAGCTCATTGGACATTTGCTGGTTCAGTTCCTGAAGTTCCTGTTCTTTTTCGCGAAGTCTTCTTTCTTCATTTTGAGCACGTTCCAGGTTCAGGAAAGCGTTGTTTTGGACTTTTCGCTGAAATTCCTGCATGTCTTCCTGAAATACGCGTGCCTGTTCGTTGAAGTCTGCCCTTGAAGACTCTTCTTTGCGCAGAAGATCTTCGTTTAATTTCTGGGCATATTCATATTCCATGAGGAGAGAGTCCATGTTGATGTAGGCGATTGGATATTCCTGGACTTCATCTAATTTCTGGTCACTGGTTTCTTTTGATGTTTTGGCACTACCGTCTGAGAGGACGAGATAAAATAAAACAGCCACTGCAACAAATAAAATGGCATTGAGGATGATTGAAAGATTTTTCATACCCATTTATCCTTAGATCAAAATTATGGTTTTTGATTTTTATTGACGAGCACAAATATAATTGTATTGGTAAAATATAAAAAGGTTCCTTCACCTTTTTATCGCCTTTTCTGCGCGGTTTCAATTTATATGCGGGGAAGGCTGTTTGTTTCTTATTTTAACGATTGTTTTTGCTGACGGATTCTTAGCAAAATATTGATCATGACGGGTGGAGGCTATAATACAAACCATTACTGATTTCTGGCCATCCGCTATCTTTTTGCCTGAGATCAGCTGTATTTTCTGAAGCTCACATATCCGTCGAGAACCGCTGCTATGGCGACGAAAACGATCCAATAAGAGCGGTCCAGGTATATGGCCACAACAGCAGCAACCAGGAAAAACGAGCTGACCATTAGAATGGCATTGGGTCGTTTTCGATGAGAAGGGGCTATGGCAAAATTGTAAATTCTGACACCAAGTACCGGTACCACTCCCACGGCAATGACCCATGGTGCTGCCGATGTTTCTGTCACATGCATGATTACACCTGCCAGGATGAGGATCAGTCCGGCATGATAAAGTCCGCTAAAGAAACGGAGAAAGTTCATAAAATAGTTTTTTGGTTATTTTTTTAATATCTTCTGCCTGCTCAACTTCTGGGGGGAGACTCCTGACTGTTGACTATATCCACTCCCCACAGAAATTCACTCTTTCGTTGTAACCACAAATATTTCTTCATCCGGTTTTTTCATAAGGTATTGCTCGCGGGCAAACTTTTCCAGGTTTTCAGGATTGCTTTGTAGTTCTTTAATTCTCCTTTTGTTGTTTTTAATTTCTTCCTTATAATGGATTTTTTGCTGCTCCAAATCTTTGATGCGGCTGGACAGCTCTTGTCGTTCCACCAGGTTGTTTTGGTCAAAAAAAGTGATCCAGATTAGAAATGCCAGGAAAGTGATGACATAACGGTTCCGTAAAAGGGGGGTGATCAGTCCGATGATTTCTTTTGGCTTCATATTGACCAGGTTTGCCAGATATAAAGCAAAATTAGTTATTTCCGGGGATATGGCAAATTAACTCTGTTGATTGTAAATAAAAAGCCCGATCCCGTATTGTTTGTGCAGAATCGGGGCTTTTTTGACTACTGACTTTTATCCAACCAACCCCCTTAGTTATTTAAAATATGATGTTTAACTAATTTTGTTGGTTCTTTGGTTATGTCGCAAAAGAGAGCAACCTTTCTCTCCAGCTTTGAGCTTCGAGCTTTCAGCTACTTCTGACTCTGGGACTGAGCTAAAAACTAATCACTGCTTTCTTCTGCCTGATCAGCTTCTGCCGGGTACCTCATTCCTCATCCATGTACGGATAACGGTAATTATGCGGGGGCACAAAATTTTCTTTGATGCTCCGGGGAGAAACCCAGCGCATCATATTGAACAGGGAGCCGGCTTTGTCATTGGTTCCCGATCCTCTGGCCCCGCCAAATGGTTGTTGACCGACAACCGAACCGGTGGGCTTGTCGTTGATATAAAAGTTACCAGCGGCATTTGAAAGCCTTTCTGTGACTTTTTCGATCACTTGCCTGTCTTTGGCGAAAACAGCACCTGTGAGCGCGTAAATGGATGTTTTGTCCAGGATATCGAGGGTCTCTTCAAATTTCAGGTCATCGTAAACATAAACGGTCAGGACAGGGCCAAAAAGTTCCTCCTCCATGGTCCTGTAGTGCGGGTTGGTTGTCAGGATAACAGTAGGTTCTATGAAATAGCCGGTTGATTTGTCACAACCCCCGCCCTCGATGATCCTGGCCTCGGGATGGTCTTTGGCTTCCCTGATGGCCGCTTCCAGTTTGTCGAAAGCGCTCTCATCAATGACTGCATTCATGAAATTGCGGAAATCTTCAGGGGGGCCCATTCGAATATCAGCCATTTGTTCATGAAGATGTTTGCGAACCTCTTCCCAGCGACTCGCGGGTATGTAAGCCCGTGAAGCAGCGGAGCATTTTTGTCCCTGGTATTCGAATGCCCCGCGGGTCATGGCCGTGGCTACCGCTTTGGGATCGCAGGTTTTGTGTGCAATGATGAAGTCTTTACCTCCTGTTTCGCCCACAATTCGGGGATATGTGCGGTAACGGTGAATGTTTTCGCCGATGGATTGCCATATGGATTGGAATACTTCGGTTGAGCCCGTGAAATGAAAGCCTGCAAACTCGGGGTGTGACATTACTTCCTGGGCGGCGACCGGTCCGCTTGCAAATACAAGGTTAATCACACCGTCGGGGAGGCCGGCTTCCCGGAATGCTTCCATAATGAAGTGGGCTGAATAAATGGCGGTTTTCGATGGTTTCCACACAACCACATTTCCCATCATGGCGGGAGCCGATGGGAGATTTCCGGCTATGGCTGTAAAGTTAAAGGGTGTCAGTGCAAAAACGAAGCCTTCCAGAGGTCTGTATTCCACCCGGTTCCATATGCCTTTGGGGGAGATCGGTTGTTGATTGTAGATCTCGGTCATAAAACCGACGTTGAAACGAAGAAAATCAGCCAGTTCGCAAGCACTGTCAATTTCTGCCTGATAAGCGGTTTTAGACTGCCCCAGCATGGTGGCAGCATTGATTTTCTGTCGGTAAGGGCCGGTGATCAGGTCAGCCGCTTTCAGAAAAATTGAGGCCCGATGCTCCCAACTCATGGCGGCCCATTTTTTCTTGGCTCTCAGGGCCTCGTCAATGGCCTGGTGAATATGGGCCTCATCGCCCTGGTGATAGTGTCCCAGGCAATGTTTGAGGTCGTGGGGCGGATGGATGGATTTCTTATTTCCGGTCCGGATTTCATCTCCGCCGATGATCATGGGGATGTCCATTTCAACAGCGCGGAGGGCTGTCAGTTGTTTTTGGAGCTCCGAACGTTCTTGACTGCCAGGGGCATAAGTCAGAACAGGCTCATTCTTTGCCGGTGGCACATGAAAGATTCCTTTTGGCATAGCACTTGGTTTTAGGTGTTTGCAAATTATGTCTTATACAAATCTAGCCAAAAGAAAATCTCTATGTTATGAAAAAAGTCAGTTTTTCAGGATACAATAACAGGTCACGATGTGGTCGGTTGTTTTCGGGCTGTTATTTTGTATTTTTGTTTTGTAAAGTTTTAGCCTGAATAATTCATGAATCAATCAGGTTAGATTAAACAGGGGTTGGTTGGTTTTATTATGACACCTGCTATTCTCATGAGCCGGATCCACATTCTATTTTGAAATCTGCTGTTTTTATCAACGGCCCTAAATATTATAACTATGGTTCATCACAAAAATGCATACCTGAAAACAATGAACTTTCATAAGATTAATAAATCTTGGGAAAAATGGCTTACGCCATTTCTTTTTTTTGTCCACGAATTGCACGAATTACGCGAATTGAAAAGCTGTTTCACAGCTTTTTTGAAAACGGCGGAGCCGTTTTGACCGCACCATTGATGCGGCAAAATTCGCGTAATTCGTGCAATTCGTGGACAAGTTAAATAATTGCGAAGCAATTAATAGTCATAACCCGATACGTTCAAATTTTGCTAAATTTCAAAAACAGGTATGCATTTTTGTGATGAACCATAACTATAAAAGCAATTTTATGTACACAGCTGATTATTTTATTTCAAAACTAGGGTTGGAGCCTCACCCGGAAGGAGGGTATTTTAAACAGATATACAAAAGCGACTGGCAGCTGGAAGATCAAAATTTGCCGGGCAATTATGGTAGCGAAAGAAATCTTTATTCCACCATTTATTTTTTGCTTTGTGCCGGGCAGGTTTCCCATTTCCATCGATTGAAGTCCGACGAAATTATGTTCTACCATTATGGCACATCACTGGAGTTGTATATAATTGACGAAAAAGGAGAGTTGTCGATATCGTCGCTCGGGATGGATGTTGAAAAAGGAGACAGGCTGCAGGCTTTGGTTCCTGCAGGCGCTGTCTTTTGTGGAATTCCCCGTGAGAGGGACCGTTTTTCTTTGGTGAGTACGATGGTCTCACCTGCGTTTGAATATGATGACTTTGAATTGTTTAAAACCAGTGAGGTTTGTGAGATGTTTCCTCACCTAAAACAAAAGCTTCAGGGCCTTCTACCTGATGATGATTAACCTTTTTCAATCTCATCAACCATTTTTTTAATCTCCGGCCATTTGTCTTCACTGAGTCTTGCGCCCATGTTTTCGATCACTTTTCCTGAAAGGATCGATGCGATGCGGCCCGATTGTTCCAGTTTCAGACCTTTGGCCAGTCCGTAAAGGACCCCCGATGCATAGGCATCTCCAGCGCCTGTGGTGTCAACCACATTGGCTTCGATGGCCGGAACTTTACAGGACTCATTGCCCCGTTTGAGCATTGAACCGTTTTTACCGATTTTGACGACGGCTACTTCGCATTGAGAGGCAATCTCTTCCAGGGCTTCTTCGGGTTCTTTGCCCGTATAGGCTTTGGCTTCTTCTTCGTTGGCAAAGACAATGTCAACATCCTCTTTGATCCACTTTTTCAATACATCAAGGTTGTCTTCCACCACATTGAAACTGGCCAGGTCAAGCGACACTTTCATGCTGTTTTTCCGGGCTTTTGCGAAAGCTTCTTCGAGCAAGCTGTGGTTTTGAAGCAGGTATCCTTCCACATGGAGAATGTCGTAACCTTTGAAAATTTCTTCCTCAAGGTCTTCAGGAGTCAGCTCCAGTGCCGCTCCCAGATAGGTGGCAAATGTACGCTCACCGTCGGGAGTTACAAAAGCCATGGCATGGCCTGAGGGATTTTGTCCGTATGTGAGTTTGGGGGAGATGTTGTTGTTGCTAAGATCGTTGATGAAGAATTCTCCAAGCTCGTCTTTCCCTACTTTGCCAATGAAACCTGTTTCTGTGCCCAGCGAAGCGAGGGCATGAATGGTATTAGCGCCGCATCCGCCACTGACCATGAATTTGTCATAGTTCTCGCACTTTTTGGCCACTTTGCCTGCATAATCTGCATCTACAAGCTGCATACTTCCTTTTGGAAGTTCGAGCTCTTTTAGCAGATCATCGCTTTTCAGGCTGACAAGTGTATCGACGAGAGCGTTGCCGATGCCCAGTACTTTTTGCATAATGAATATTTTTTGATGATTCTGAAATGGAAAGAATGATCGGTCTGGATCATTTTCCGGTTTTGAATGGTCCTTTTCTCTGCAGACCAAATAGGAAAACGCCAATAACTCCGGAATTACGGGACAAAAACCTGATAAATTCCGGTTCCCTGCGGGCAGGGAAACCGAAAAAAGTCGCGGATGTTATTGGCGTTTAAATGGGATGCAAACGATTACAAATTGAACTCTTTCTTTATTGCATCCACATAGTCAAGTTTTTCCCAGGTAAAGGTGTCTACCTCTTTTCTGTCGCCGTTTACATAAACGACTTTTTTACCGGGGGTACGACCCATGTGTCCGTAAGCAGCTGTTTCGGAGAAAATGGGGTTCTTGAGGCCGAAACGCTTAATGATGGCACTGGGGCGGAGGTCAAAGATCTTTTTGATCTTTTCTGCGATCTCTTCTTCCGACAAATCAACTTTCTTTCTGTTGGCGTTGACAACAAGGCTTACAGGCTCAGGAACACCAATGGCATAGGCTACCTGAACTTCCACTTCGTCGGCAATGCCTGCGGCCACCATGTTTTTGGCAATGTGACGGGTTGCATAAGCAGCCGAGCGGTCAACTTTGGATGAGTCTTTGCCGGAGAATGCACCACCACCATGACGGCCTTTTCCACCATAGGTGTCAACAATAATCTTCCGGCCTGTCAGACCAGTATCACCGTGAGGACCGCCAATAACAAATTTACCGGTTGGATTGACAAACAGACGGAATTTGGTATCAAAGAGTTTCTGAACTTCCGCAGGATACGA
>JBNJDH010000065.1:0-11436 GCA_051744695.1 Bacteroidota bacterium
TTTTGATCCAGCTCTTGCCTCATTACCTGCAATTGTTGTTGCAATTGCTCTGCTTCGGAACGTAATTCTTTGTCAGCAGCCTGTTTTTCGGGCAATTCAGAGATGAGCTGCTGAACATTCAAATGCCCGAACTTAAGTTCCTGACCTGTGGCACCGCTTGTCACTGCTAAGAGCACAACAACGGTAACAAACAACTTAAAAACCTTCATGTTCTTCCTTATATTAGTAATTATTTATCTTTATTGTATTCCCAATTTCTTCTTGACCTCAGAAGTTACGTCAACACTCTGATCTGATTGATAAACGGTGGCTCCTGATTCGGCGGCAAAGATATAAATGAACCCTCCTTCATCGCCTACTTCTTCAACGGCCCGCATCAATTTTTCCATAATGGGCTGCTGAAGCTCTTGTCGTTTTTCTCTGAGTTTTTGTTGCGTAGATTGGTAAAATCCCTGAATCTTCTGGGAGGTTTCCATGAGCTCCTGCTCCTTTTGCTGACGCTGCTGAGGCATAAGACCTTCTGCACTTTCCCGGTAGTTTTCTTCCATTTGTTGGTAATCTTCCTGCATAGTGGACAGCTGGTTTTCGAGACGACTGTACTCACTTTCGAGCTCTTCCTGCATTTCCTGAAACTCCGGCATAGACTGCATGATCTCCTGAACATTGGCATGTCCGAATTTAAGGTCCTGATCTTGTGCATTAACTCCGGATGTCAGAAAAAACAATGCACTTATTAACGTTAAAGTAATCCTCTTCATAATAATTTGGTCTTTTTTTGAATAGTAAAAAAATAGCTGATAATTTTCCTGATTTAATCACGAACACCAAGATGTTCAAGTACTCTGTCACTAATATCTTCACGAGGTTTCACATACACAACCCCTGCATTGCCATCTTTATTGAATACTGCATCAAAGTCTTCCTCCTGGGCAATGGTTTCAACAGCTTCGGACACTTTTTCCTGAATGGGTTGTATCAACTTCTCCTGACGTTTGGCCATCTCACCATCCGGCCCGAAATATTTCCTTTGAAGAGATTTGGCTTTTCCTTCAAGTTCGATGATCTCTTCTTCACGTTCCGTTTTCATCTCTTCGGATAGAAATACATTCTCTTTTTGGTAGTTTTTATATAGCTGCTCAACCTCCTTGTAGATCTCCTGTATCTCCTTCTCCCACTGGGTCGATTGTTGCTGAAGTTGCTCCTGGGCAGCTTCATAAGCCGGCATGTTGTTCATGATATAATCCATATCGACAAAAGCATAGCGCTGAGCATTGGCTTTCTCCATGGAGAACAAACCGCCGGCAACGATCAAAAGTAATAAAATATAACGTTTCATTTTTTGTTTATTTAATTAAAAAAAAGTTGTACAAGCAAATAAACAAAAATTAAACCAATTTTAATCGTTATCAGAAATTCTGACCAATTACAAAGTGGAAATTGCTGCCATTAGCATTCGGACTTCCGGTTACATCATCAAATCCGTAGCCCCAATCAATACCCATTAGTCCAAACATAGGTAAGAAAATCCTTACTCCCACACCTGCGGAACGTTTCAAACCAAAAGGATTGTAGTCCCTGAATTCGGACCAGGAGTTACCGGCTTCCGCAAACAACAACCCGTAGACTGTAGCTGAAGGTTTAAGCGTAAGTGGATAACGCAACTCCATCGCCAGTTTATTATACATATTACCGTCCTGACGTCCATTTGTCAGAGGTGTAAGAGATGCATTCTCATAACCCCGAAGGCCAATGGTCTCACTTCCGTAATAACTATAGCCCGACATTCCGTCACCGCCAAGAACAAACTTTTCAAAAGGAGAACGACGGTTTTCGTTAAAATACCCAAGGAAACCACCTTGTACTTTGGTCATCATCACAAGTTTATTGCTTGCATCCAGTGGTTTATAGATTTCTCCTTTAAATGTCCATTTATGATATTCGATCCATTTGTATTTCTCCGAATCGGGCATGTCGGGGTCCGAATAATCCGTATCATCCCAGAGTGAATAAGGGGGAGTGAATTCAAGTCCCAGAGAGAAGTTGGATCCATGACGTGTATAAAGTGGGTTGTCAATGGAATTTCGTGACAATGTCGTTTTAAAATTCAAATTATTACTATTGCCGTTTTCCATCAGGAAATAAACCCAGTTTTTAAGATCATATCTTTGGAAACTTCCCTGCGCCCTAAATTGAAAATAGTCATCGGGCCAGGCCAGTCGCTTTCCGAAACCAACAGAAAGACCGGTCACTTTCATGTGTTCGTCGGGATCCTCTTCAAGCGGCTGGGCGCCATAACCATATCCGCCATAACCGCCATAGCTTCCGCCTCCAAAGCGTCCACCGCCATATCCTCCCATGTTGCTGCGGGGATTACCATAATAATACCCACTGCTGGTGCCGGTCTGGATTGAGTGATGCAGCGATACGCTCAGAGAGTTGGGTTTTTTTCCGCCCAACCAGGGCTCGGTGAAAGAGAAACTATATGACTGATAATATTTCCCGTTGGTCTTTGCCTGAAGAGATAATGTCTGTCCATCCCCAGTAGGCAAAGGTTTCCAGGCTTCTTTTTCGAAAAAATTGCGAACGGAAAAGTTGGTGAATTTCAGCCCGAGGGAGCCGACAAACATTCCGCCGCCCCATCCACCAGACAGCTCGATCTGGTCATTGGCTTTTTCTACAAGGTTGTATTCGATATCCACTGTTCCTTTATCAGGATCGGGAAGCGGCACAGGGTTAATTTTTTCCGGGTCGAAATGGCCAAGCTGCGACAATTCGCGAACGGAACGGATCAATTCAGATTTATCAAACAATTCTCCGGGTTTGGTTCTGAGTTCACGACGAACCACATGCTCATGAGTTTTTGTATTGCCTTTGATGATGACCTCATCAATGGAGGCCTGTTCGCCCTCATTAATCCTCATCTCCAGGTCCACAGTATCATTATAGACCTTCACATCAACAGGTTGGATATTACTAAACAAATACCCATTGTTCATATAAAGATTATGCACAGCATCATCGTCTGAAAACAGGCGTTCATCAAGGCGCGTTTGATTAAAAACATCCCCCTTCTTTATGCGAAGCTCCTGGCTGAGATAAGGACCGGGATAAACGGTATTGCCAACCCATGAAATATCGCCGAAATAATATTTGCTGCCTTCGTCTATAGCAATCTCGATATCCACGGTATTATCCTCGTTCCGCGACACCGAATCATACTCAAGATGGGCATCGCGATAACCTTCCTCTTTATATTTTTCAATAATCCGTTCCTTGTCCTTTTCGTATTCTTCCTGAACAAACTTCTTGGTTCTGAAAAAGTTGAGGATTTTCCCCTTTTCATTGGTCTTCTTGGTAAAGCGATTTAATTTAAAATCGGAGAAGACTTCATTCCCTTTAAACACAAGGTTCTTGACCTTGACTTTGTCCTTTTTGTCTACGTTTACATCCAGAAAAACGTGGTTGGGCTTATCGGGATCATCACGTTGCACAATGGAGACCTCGGTATTGAAAAATCCTTTTTCTTCAAAGTAATTATTAATATAACGCTTAGCGCGGTCTATCAGATAGGGGGTCACCTGTGACCCCTTCATCATAGAAATTTCTCCGGTAATATCGTCGATCTCCGATTTTTTGAGGCCGGAAAAATTAAGTTCTGACAATCTGGGGCGTTCCTGCAAATAAATATTAAGATAAATGTCCTCACCCTCGATCTTTTCGGCTGTAATTTTTACATCAGAGAACAATCCATAGTCCCAGTATTTTTCGATAGCCCCTGAAATAGCCTCTCCTGGTACTTTTATCGTTTGTCCGACTTTCAGACCTGATATATTGGCCAGAATCTGAGGATCATTGTTCAGATCTCCGGTCACTTCAATATCAGCAATAACGTATTCTTTGGGTGTTCCTGAATAGGAAATTTCAGGCTTTTCATCCTGGGCATAAAGTCCTACAAAAGAGAAAATTAGAAATAGGTATAGAACAAAAGTTGGTTTCAACATTACTAAAAGTTTATTTTTTTACCTGATCACTTACTTTTCCGAAACGTCTTTCCCTACCCTGAAAATCGAGTAGTGCTTCAAAAAAATGTTCCTTGCGAAAATCGGGCCATAATACGTTGCAGAAATATAATTCTGAATAAGCAATTTGCCAAAGCAGGAAATTGCTGATACGATGCTCTCCGCTAGTCCTTATTAATAGTTCAGGATCAGGAATATTACTAGTTTCAAGGTACTGACTAAAAAGATCTGCATCAATAACAGATGGATCAATTTGTCCATCCCGTGCATCGGATGCCACTTTTTTAACCGCCTCAATGATTTCCCAACGGGAACTGTAACTTAATGCAAGTACCAGGGTCAGACCATCATTGGTTTGAGTTTCTTTCATGCAGGTGGCAAGTTTCTCCTGAACATCACGTGGAAGATTTTCTTTGCAACCAATCGATGTCAATTTTACATTATTGTCCGTGAGGGTTTTGGTTTCAGCCGTGATTGTAGACACCAGCAAAGACATTAATGCATCGACTTCGTTGCGGGGGCGGTTCCAGTTTTCAGTAGAAAATGCATAAAGAGTAAGATATTTCATGCCCAGCTCGGCAGCAGCTTCGGTCACTTCACGCACAGCCGTCACTCCATGTTGATGTCCGAAAACCCGCTCACTCCCTCTTTGACGAGCCCACCTACCATTTCCGTCCATTATAATGGCCACGTGACCGGGCAATTTTTCTTTGTTCAGTTGTTCTTTAAGCGACATACTAATTTTTTCGTCACATTTCTAATATCCGGCATTACAGGGCACTTTCTCATGAAAAATATCGATGGCTACGAAAAAGCCGGCAAAGGAGTACCAATCATTATTGTGCCAACCGGAAAACTCATCAAACCCATAAGGATCGGATGGATCGATGGGTCCGCTGCCCATTTTATCGATGTCATCGACAAATGTTTTTCTGAAGTTCCACTCCATGCCAACATGCAGCCAGTCAGAAAGTTTCCACTTCATTCCCAAACCGAAGGGCAAAGATAATATAAATTGTGGGTTTTCAGAATCGTTGCCCTCCCCATCAAAATAACGTCGATAAATCATATATCCCAAACCTCCTGTAATATAAGGGGTGAAACGAGTCTCATCTTCCCTGAAAGGATGGGCATAGTCGAACAAATTCATTTCAAACTGGGTGGAAATATCAGCAACTGTACGGTCAAACTGGTAGTGACTACCCGATCTTCCTGTCTTTTTAGGAAAAAGAATATCTTCCCGGGGATAATCCCCGCTCAATTCATAAGTAGAAAATGCCCCCCTGAATGCTATCCGGGGATTCAACACCACACGGATAAGGGACCCGAAGGCAGGGCGCATCTTATAGAAATGACGGTTGGGATTTAGATCGCCCAAATAATATGAACCACCCAGCAACAAGCCGGCTTCGATTCTTTCCTGTCCCCCGCTTTTGAGGGGAATGAAAAACATCAATAAAAGAAAACCAAGGCATATTTGAAACCGAAAACCTAATCTCATGAAATTCAGATCAACTTGTATTTTGGGACAACAGCAACCCTTTAAAAAATCTGTTTTTTGCTAAACGTGATGAAGATGCCTTTATTGCTATATATCCTAAAGAGTTAATTCCTTTTATCGGCTCCCCACATCAACTTATTCCGCAAAGTTGCATAAAAGCTCTGTTTCTTCCGTTCAACCATGTGGATGGTAAAATCCGCCTTTCGTACTGTGAGTTTGGTGTCATCATCAACCACCACGCTTCGGGAATCCAGTGAAGCCAGGAATTTTCCGCCCCGTCCTTCCACCCTAAGTGTGAGTTCCATATGGTCGGGCACAACAAGAGGCCGGACCGTTAAATTGTGAGGAGCAATGGGCGTTATGATCAACCCCCGGGATGCAGGATGCATAATAGGCCCGCCAACGCTTAAGGAATAAGCTGTAGAGCCGGTGGGCGTACTGACTATCAACCCATCAGCCCAATAAGAATTCAAAAACTCTTCATTCAGATAGACATGAATGGTAATCATAGAAGAGCTGTCACGTTTATGAACAGCCAGTTCATTCAGGGCAAATCCAAAATCACCAGTAAGTTGTTCAGGGGCTGTTAGCTCCAACAAAGAAAGCTCTTTAATCTGGTAACGGCCCTGTTCCATCTCTTCGAGGGCAGCAGGCAGTTCATCAGGAGAAATATCGGCCAAAAATCCCAGTCGACCACTGTTGATCCCCACAATGGGAACACCGGTATTCTGCACATAGGTTACAGCCTCCAGAAAAGTTCCGTCCCCTCCAATGCTGAAAAGCATATCTACTGGCGGCAACTCCCGGGGATGTCCAAAAAAACCGGACACTTCAGGTGCTATTCTGACTTCCCGCAACAAGAAATCATAAAAAGGCTTATAAATAAAAATTTTGGTGTTTTGTTGCAGGAGATAATCGAACAATTGCCGACAACTGTCATAAAAATTTTTCCCGAAACTTTTCCCGAAAATGGCAACTTCCATCTTTTTTTAATTGACGAAGATATAAAAACAGTCCGAGGTGGGCATCAGACACTGAGATATTTCATCAAAGATTCATAATTGCGCCTGGTGGTATCATCCACATGAGATTCCCCCACATAAGTGGCCTTCACCTTGTAGTTATAGCGTTCAAACGCATTTACGACATCATCCACATTTACCCGGTTGACTTTGATCGTCAGCAAAATATTATCGGTTGACCGGTTTTGCTGGATATACAAATTCAGAATTTTGGCATCAGCATCTTCCACCAGGCGGGATATTTCGGAAAGGGCATAATCACGGGGCCCCAGTTCAATTTCAATAATGCCACCGGGTGTGCCTGCTGAAATCAGGTCAGAAAAATGCATTATGAGATCATTCTGGGTAATGACGCCAATGTATTCCTTGTCTGAATTAAGAACAGGTACCAACGTCAATTTTAAACGGGAGGCTGTCTCAATCACATCAAAAATATGCTGATGATCAAAAACATAAGGCTTCATTAGTGAAAGACGATGATTACCGAGTGATTCCTCTGCCGCATTGAGATCATAAATATCGGCATCCGAAATGAGTCCCAAAAAAACACGGTTGTTCACAATCGGCAAATGCGACACACGAAATGCCTCCATCCACCCAAGAGCATCCACTCCGGTATCCGAAGTTTTCAAAGCGGGAACAATATCTGATATTAAATCTTTTGCCAACATAAAATGTCCTTTCAGGAAATACTTTGTAACTTTACGGCTTCAATTAAAAATGAATAAATCATTATTCAGAAAACAATCATGTAATTCTTTCCGGGAAATAGGTACATCAATTTGAATGCCACATTTAATCCTTTAAAAAATAAAACAATTATGACCCAAAAATCAGCCCCGGAAAGCCACCTGCCACAAGCCGGCAGATGATCCTTTTATTCCCGGGCAACTAATGGGACAATTTACTTTCAAATTTTAAAACATACAAACCTATTTCAAGGATTCGTTGAAATATTTTGTTTTCTTGACATAACAGGCCATGACAAAATTAAGCGTTAATATCAACAAAATTGCAACCATCAGGAATTCCCGCGGAGGGAACATCCCGGATGTGACTCAGGCAGCCATTAATGTTCAGGATTTCGGTGCCGACGGGGTTACTGTCCATCCCAGGCCCGACGAGCGACACATCAAATACAACGACGTTATTGAAATCAGGCGCATCATACGGACCGAATTCAATATCGAAGGATACCCCTCTCCAAAATTCCTGGAACTGGTCAGGAATGTAAAACCCCATCAGGTCACTCTGGTCCCCGATCCCCCTGATGCCATCACATCCAACTCGGGATGGGATACCATTACCCACCAATCGTTCCTGCAGGATGTCATCGGGGACCTTAGGGAGAACGGAATCAGGACCTCCATCTTTATTGATACCAATCCGGATCTCGTTCACAATGCCGCCAAAACCAACACCGACCGGGTGGAACTTTACACAGAGCCCTATGCATCTCAATACAAAAAAGATCCGGAAAAAGCAATTGCCCCGTTTGTAGAAGCGGCCCAAATTGCCTATAAAGCTGGCCTTAACATTAATGCCGGCCATGACCTCAACCTTGAAAACCTAAAATTCTTTAATGAACAAATCCCTTTTATTAAGGAAGTTTCAATCGGACATGCGCTCATTAGTGATGCTTTATATTATGGCTTGGAAAGAACCATCAGCATGTACAAAGAACTCCTGATTAAAGAATAAAAGCACATGAAACTTTTCTACCGGGAAAAAGGAACGGGTAACCGCCCCCTCATCATTATTCACGGGTTGTATGGGGCTTCGGACAACTGGATGTCGGTGGCCCGGAGTTTCGAAGATGATTTTCGAGTCATCATCGTCGATCAAAGAAACCACGGAAAGTCACCCCACAGCGAAGAACAAACCTATGAAGCCATGGTTAATGACCTTCTGGAGCTGATGCAAAGTTTAAATCTCGAAAAGGCTATACTCCTGGGACATTCCATGGGGGGAAAAACAGCTATGCGTTTCTGTTTGGAACATCCGGAAAAAGTCGAAAAACTGATCGTGGCTGACATTGCCCCCAAATCGTATGATTCTTTTTCCAATTATGCCGAAGTAACAGCCGATCATCAAAAAATCATCGAAACGCTGGTTTCTTTGGATCCAGCCAAATATGAAGATCGAAATGAAATTGATAAGGCATTAAAACCATCGTTCCCCTCCAAACAGCTAAGGGCTTTCATGATGAAAAACCTGGAACGGACAAAAGACGGCCACTACGAATGGAAAATCAATCTGCAGGCGCTGAAAAATAACATCGCAAATATTATGAACGGATTTTCGGATTTATCGCCCAATCCACCACAACAACTACCCCAAAGCATATTTATTAAAGGAGAAAAATCGCCTTACATCAATGAAGACGATCATCTGGTCATCAATAAATTTTTCCCCGGAGCTCAAATCGTGACCATCCCCGATTCCGGTCACTGGATTCATGCCGAGCAGCCGGAGCTTTTCATCAAGACCGTCAAATATTTCCTGGATACCTGAACAGAATAGATCGTTAGATTATTAGATATAAGATTTAAGATGAACCATATAATGCTGAAAATATGCATTTTGACAAGAAGACCCATTGAAGTATAAACAATTGAATGAAAGGTTCTTGCAAAAGTTTAACGATCTATTGTTTTGTGTGACCAATTGAAATTTTCATGAGTTCAGCACCTAAATGATTGATTATTGGTTGTTGATAACATGGGTGCAAGGTAAGGGGAAAGCCCGCTTTACCCTGTGAAATACAATAATTCAAAGAGGTTTCTAATAGTAGCGAATAATTTCACAGGGTGAAGCGGGCTGAGCTGGTGCCGTGACGACCCTGAAATCACCATGCTAAAGCATGGTGCTAATCTCATGGCTGATAAATTCTTGGTTGACATGCATAGGGAAAATGGTACTTTTTAGACAGCCTCTGAAAAGCTGAAAAGTGGTGTTTATTTTTTTAGAACCCCCTGCTGAAGCATCAAACCGAAACGACTTTTTCGGGATTGAGCAACGGTTCGCCTTTGAGGCGAAGAAAAAGCTGGGAGGTGGCCAGGACATCCTTTTCACAGTAGCGGGCAATTCGCTCCACATCATTTTCTTCATAAAAAACCGAGGCCACCTGGCTTCCATCAATATCATCCTTGGGTGTAGGAATACCAAGTATATGCGTGAGCAGACTAAGCGAGGTATAATGCTTATAATCTCCAAATTTCCACAAATCAAGGGTGTCAATGAAATTCACTTCCCAGGGTTTTTTACCGGCCACATCGAGTACAGGAGGCAATGAGAGATTGTTGACGATCATACGCCGGGCGATATATGGAAAATCAAATTCTTTCACATTGTGGCCGCAAATATTTGTGCCGGGATTGGAAGTGAAATTCTTCAATGCAGCGGCAAACTCGGTCAACAGCTTTTTCTCATCGTCCCCGTAAAACGATTTCACACGAAGGGTTCGTTCGCCTTCCTCAGGTTTAATCACCCCGGCCGATATGCATACAATCTTTCCGAATTCCGCGTAAATTCCCGCGCGCCCGTAATCATCGGCAGGAGATATTTCTTCGCGGGTGGTTTTGGCTGATTTATGCTCCCAAAGCTCTTTCATCTTTTCATCCAGATCCTCAAAAGACGAATGTTCGGGAACTGTTTCTATGTCAATGTACATGACTTTTTCGGCGGGAATGTGGTTCAGCATAACCTATAATTTATAGTAAAGATTCAGGTTTTTCCTATTTTTGTGTCACGAATTTACGTCTTTTTAAAAAACGAAACGAGAGAAAAACTTCAAAAATCCATTTATGCTCAAGCACATCGTTTTATTCAAATTCAGGAACGACCTTCCCGAAACAGAGAAATCCGGAAAATTGCAATCCCTCAAAACCGACCTGGAAGCCCTCACCAGCAAAGTCGAAACATTAAAACGAATGGAAGTCGGCATCAACTGCAACCCCGACGAGTCCTACGACCTGGCACTAACTTCCGAGTTTGAGGACATGGAAGGGCTCAAAGCTTATGCAAACCATCCCGAACACCTGAAAGTGGGAGCTGTCATTCGTGAGATCTTAGACCAGAGAGCCTGCGTAGATTATGAATATTGACCTCCGGTCAAAATTCCTCACAACTCATCCGAATAATAAGCCAGGGGCACATCCCGGAGGTTGTAACGCGATACCATTACCTCCCCGTAAGCCCCGGCACTTCGGATAGCAACCAGGTCTCCCCGCCGGAGTTCAGGAAGATCAATGGCCTTGCCAAAGCTATCTGAAGACTCGCATATCGGGCCGACCACATCATAACGGCTCTTTTCTCCCTGCGGATTGCTCAGATTCTCTATACGATGCCTGGCCTGATAAAGAGCCGGACGCATCAGGTCTGTCATGCCTGCATCTAGAATAGCAAATTTGGTTTTAACGCCTTCTTTGACATACAAAACACGGGAGATAAGATTTCCAGGCTGGGCCACCAACGACCGTCCCAATTCAAAATGGACTTCCTGTCCGGGCTTCAGGTTCAGAAAATCCTTGAAAACCTGAAAGTAAGGAGCAAAATCGGGAACCGGCTTTTTTTCGGGGTGCTCATACTCCACGCCAAAACCACCTCCCACGTTGATGACACGCGGGAACAAATGCCTTGAAAAAAACCATTCCTGCAATTCGTTGATCCGGATACACAAATCTTTAAAATTGTCAAGATCGGTGATTTGGGAGCCAATATGAAAGTGCATGCCTTCAAAACGTACATGCTCCATCTTCTCCATGCTATCGATGACCTCTTCCAGGTCGGGCATACTGATCCCGAATTTATTCTCATCAAGACCGGTGGTGATATAATGGTGGGTGTTGGCATTCACATTGGGATTGATGCGAAACGCCACGCGGGCTTTCTT
>JBNJDH010000066.1:0-11435 GCA_051744695.1 Bacteroidota bacterium
AAGATTTTTTACCAGCTCTTTATATGACTCTCTCTCTTTACTCTTCTTTCTCTTTTCTTCTCGATCATATTCCTGACTAAGGCCCTTTTGCAGACTGATCCCCATCACAACAAGCACAATGGCAAATGGCAATCCGGTGGTTATGGCTGCAGTCTGAAGGGCATTCAATCCCCCGCCAACAAGCAAAATGGCAGCTACACCACCAACCATCACAGCCCAAAAGACACGCTGCGTAACCGGCGACCTAAGTTTCCCCCCGGAGGTAAAAGCATCCACAACCAGGGACCCTGAATCGGAAGAGGTAACAAAAAAGCTCACCACCAAAACGACAGCCAGAAGGTTGATGATCCCGGAAAGAGGCAGAGATTCAAAAAGCACATACAACGAGGTGGCCACATTCTCTTTTACCTCGCCCGAAATGCTGACAATCTCTTTCAATTCAAAATATATTGCTGAGCCGCCAAAAGCGGTAATCCAGAAAAAAGTGAGCAGGGCCGGGACAATCAAAACGCTCAGCACAAATTCGCGGACCGTTCGTCCACGCGAGATGCGGGCAATGAACATTCCCACGAAAGGTGACCAGGATATCCACCAGGCCCAGTAGAAAATGGTCCACTGATTTTGCCAGTCATTCCCTTCAAGGCTATCGGTCCAAAAACTTTTTTGGAAAAAATCACTCAGGTAATTGCCCAGATTTTCGGTATAAAAGTCCAGAATAAAAACGGTGGGACCGGCTATCAAAATGAAAACCAACAAAATGGCACCGAGATTCACATTAAGTTCACTCAGCTTTTTGACTCCCCGGCTCAAACCTGAAACCACGGAAATAATTGTTACCCCGGTAATGCCGGCAATGAGCAGCACCTGCATAAGGAGGCTTTCGGGCAGGGAAAACAAATGGCTTAAACCAGCATTGATCTGACTGACGCCCAACCCAAGGGAGGTAGCCAAACCAAACAAAGTAGCCAGAACAGCCAACACATCGATCACATCACCCGGCCATTTATAAACTTTCTCGCCCAGAAGGGGATAAAAAATGGAACGAAAGGCCAGTGGCATATCACGATTAAAGGAAAAAAATGCCAGGGCCAGACCGACCAGCGTGTAAATGGCCCATGCATGCAGTCCCCAATGCAAAAATGTGGTCTTCATCGCTTCCCGGGCGGCTTCCATTGTTCCGGCTTCGGCATAGGGCGGTTCAGTGAAATGGAAAACCGGCTCGGCCACACTCCAGAAAAGAATACCGATGCCCATGCCGGCGCTAAACAACATCGAAAACCAGGAGCCACGCTTAAATTCGGGGACGGCATTCCTCCCCCCGAGGCGAAGCTTGCCAAATTTGGAAAATGCAAAATAGAGTGTAAAAAACAGGTAAAAGTTGACCACCAGCACCAGAAACCACCCGAAGTTATCGGAAATCCATTCCTGCATATTGGTGAAAACCCGCTCCATGGGGCTCCCAACAATCAGGGTAATGGCAATAAAAATAAACAACAGAATGGTAGCCGGCCAGAATACCGGCCCGTGAATGTCAAAATACTTTTTTATTCCCCGGGGCTTATTGTCCCCGGGCGTTTCTGTTTCACTCATTGCTTTTGCCGTTTAGACAGGCAAATTTAAAGATTTAATTTTTGTTGGCAGTTTGTTTTGGTGGTTAGTTTTTCCCAATAGTACGTTTGGGGGCAGAAATTGGCCAGGCAGAAAGGCTGTTTTAGAATAGGAATGTCATACTGAGGATAAACCTACGGCATACAAGATTTTTGTTTCGTCTGGGGGTGGAAATATAATCAAAATCACTATTGTCCGGGGAATTTATGTAAACAGTGGCAGATTGTTTTACCGGACACCAGTGAATCAAAATAGTAACTACCAATTTGATATTTGGTGATTAAAACAACAAATTTATAGGCGACGAAGTTGTCGCATAGCTTCTGAATGGGGAATTGTTTTACCTTCGTCAGCTTCTTCTATACTATCTTCCAGCATTTCCCTTAATGATTCACTTAATTCATCAGCCCAATCTCCACTGCGGCCAGATTCCTTTGATAAAATGACTTTCACGGCCTCCAGAATACTACGATCATTGGCTCTTTCAATAAGCCGGTGTAAATCTGATTTTAGCTTTATTGTATCCATAGCTTTGACAATCAAGTTTCCTACAAATTTAAAGATTAATAATCACTTTTGGCACCATTTAGCAGGGGAAGTTTTTTAAATTAGCCTTGTAAGCTGCGGCCCCCTGTACACTGCTGCCAATTCCATCTAACTTTACAAAAAAGGGCGAAATCACAGACCTCGCCCCATGGTTAAATGATTAGCTGTTTAATCAATAGTCCGTTAAACTTTTTCAATGCCTTGCAATTTAGCTATTTAACTTTTTGAAGTTCTCCGTGTTAAATTACAATATATCAGCATTATACGATTCGTCTTAAATCTAATATCTAAAAATCTAACGGTCTATTGTTTAATGAATTAATCCTAATAATTCTCCCCGTCAATTTCAAAATGTTCCTGCGGATGATCGCAGGCCGGGCAATATTTGGGCGCCTTTGTGGCTTCATGAACAAAACCACAGACCCGGCATTTCCAGCGCACTTTTTCTTCCCGTTCAAACACTCTCCCTTCCTGCACATTGGCCAGAAGCTTTCGATAACGGGCCTCATGCTCCTTCTCCACCTTCGCGATGTTTTTGAATGCATTGGCAATTTTCTGAAAACCTTCCTGTGCAGCTACTTCGGCAAAATGCGGATAGAGGTCGCCCCACTCTTCGTTTTCCCCGCCTGCGGCAGCTGCAAGGTTCTCAGCCGTGGTGCCTACTTTTCCTGCCGGGTATGAAGCGGTGATTTCAACTTCGCCGCCTTCCAGATACCTGAATAACTTCTTGGCATGCTGCAATTCATGTTCTGCCGTTTCCAGGAAAATGGCTTCAATCTGACGATATCCGTCCTTGCGGGCTTGCTTGGCAAACATCGTGTAACGGCTTCGTGCCTGTGATTCACCGGCAAAAGCTTTTAATAAATTTTTTTCGGTTTCAGTACCTTTCAATGATTTTTCCATTTTATTGTTGTTTTTATTTGTTTCAAAATCCCTAAATTATATGGATAAAATTTGAGAATGAAACTAAATTGTGTCTATTGAACAGAAAAGTAGCATGCCTGTTAAAATCAAAACATCAAACGCAGGATGAGATGAAAAAACAAATGCTTTTATGGCTATTTTTGCTACCGCTTTTGGCAGTGGCCCAGGAAGAAAACAAACAAAACTACAAAGTCATCGCTGGAGCCAGGGTTAACCCCCTCGTCATCTACGATTTTGAAGGAAACCGGGAAGAAGCCGTCCGATTGCACGGAGAACTTGGGCTAATGATGAATCAAACGTGGTATTTCTCGGCAGGATACACACCATTTATGAATAGTTTTTATACTTTTAATGAATATTGGTTCAGAAGAATGGACAAAAAACTGCCTGTATCAGCGGTTTTGTCGGCCGAATGGATGACAGAAAAAGATAAATTTATTATTCAGGGCGGCCCCAATTTCAAATTGCAAGGCGGGAATGTTTTTGCTTTTTTGTTCACCCCCACTCAAAATATTAACTGGGGGCTAAAAATTGGCGCTTTCATTCCGCTCAACGTGGTCATTAAAAACTAAATCCATAAATTATGAAAACACTGCTTCTTCTTTTAACCGTGACAATCCTTTCCTCTTGCTCAAGCGGGACAGAACCTGTCAAAAACACGCCGGTGGCATCACTTGGCGAAGGCGCCATCTGGCATCCCGAGAAAGAAGCCCTGATGTGGGTCGACATTACCGAAGGCCGGGTATTCATGTACAAGCCCGGCGAAGGCATGGTGCAAAACATTGAACTCGAAAGCATGGTGGGCACAGTGGTTCCGGCAGCAAAAGATTATCTGGCTGTCGCTGCCCAGGAAACAGGGATTACGGGCATCAAAGAAGACGGGACCACCGAAATGCTGACCGGTTTTCCCAAAGATGCTGAACCCAACGTTCGGTTTAACGACGGCAAATGCGACCCGGAAGGGCGACTATGGGTCGGGACCATGCACAAACAGGCTCAACAAGGTGCAGGCAAACTCTATATGCTTGAAGATGACAGTCTGCACGTCAAAGAATCCGGTGTTACTATTTCCAACGGGATTGTCTGGGACACCAATATCAACGTCATGTATTACATCGACACCCCCGAACAAAGTGTCTACGCCTATGATTATGACCGGGAAACCGGGGAAACATCCAATCGCCGGGTAGTCATTGAAGTACCGGAAGAAAGCGGGAGTCCCGACGGAATGGCGATCGATGCAGAAGGAAAATTATGGATTGCCCACTGGGGTGGGCACGGTGTATATCGCTGGGATCCGGAAAACGGGGAACTGTTACAAAAGATCGAGGTGCCGGCACCAAATGTCACCTCATGTGCTTTTGGCGGAAAGGACCTTAAAACCCTCTACATAACCACTGCAAAGGAAGGTTTAAGCGAAGAGCAACTTGAAGAGTTTCCACTCAGCGGTTCACTATTCGTCAAAGATACAGAGATTAAGGGAACAGAAAGCAATTTATTCAAAAATAAAAACAATTAGAGATTGCTTCACTGGTTGAAAAAAGTCTCCGGAAAACAGTGTTTTCAAAAAAAATTAAATATTCCCGGATTCATTCCAACCCTTTTTATCCGGGTTCGTCTTTATAATGAAAAAACAAACTACAGTCATGCTCAAGCGATTATTTATATTATTTCTGGGTAGTGCATTTTTTTTCATTGGTTGTCAAAAAGATGAACTCACCAAACCGGCCGAAGTGGATTTTTTGTTCCGCATGGAGCCTTTTGAAACAGAGTGGAGTGATAGTGAAGCTGACGACAATTTGAAAAACGCCGTTAGCAAAAATGATCAAGACAATGCAACAGCTCCTGGCAATAATCCCTTCGAAGACGGAAATTCACCTGCTTCTTTGGCCATTGGAAAAACGAAAATGGTCATGACTGGCATTGAAATAGAAGGGAAAAGAGAACAGGGAAAGGATGTATTTATGACAAGGGATTTCTCCCCGCCTCTGGAAATCAGCCTTGAAGACGATGAAGTCGGCGACTATGATGTTTCATTTGACCTTCCGCAAGGAGTGTATACAAAGCTTGAATTTCAATTTCATGTGGGAAACGAGAATCATCCGGCTTTTGAATTTTCCGGACCTGTCAACGGAAATACACCTGGAAAAGTGGATTTTAAATTTCGTTACAAAAACCGGGAAAAAATAAAAACAAGAGCCCTGCACAATAAACAGATTTCGGAAAACATCGTCATTGATAAAAGCAAAAAAACCCAGGCATCAATAACGATCGATACAGAATATCTGTTTGCCAATATTACCCGCGATCATCTGGCCAATTCTCAGGCATCGGGGACCCAGCAGGGCAAACCCAATATCATGGTAGACAAAACAAACAATATGAAAATATATAACGCACTTGCAAACCGCATAGAAAAATCTATCGCCGTGGTCTTTGAGTAACAAATATGAACAAAGAACTCCACCCGGAAGAGGAGATCATAAAAGGCTGCCAAAGAGAGGATCGATACCATCAGGAATTGTTGTATCGACGGTTTGCCCCGAAAATGTACGGGGTGTGTCTGAGCTATGCCAAAAACCGGGAGCAGGCCAGGGACATTATGCACGATGCTTTTCTCAAAGTTTTCCGAAGCATCAAATCATACCAGCATAAAGGATCTTTTGAAGGTTGGATCCGCCGCATTGTCACAAATACAGCCATTGACCACATCAGGAAAGGAAGCAAAACATTCGAACTGATATCAGAAGAAGTGCCTGATACCCCCGAAGAGGAACCGGATGAAAACCACAAAAACATCCCTATGGCTGACCTTTTGGCCCAGGTGGCACGATTGCCGGAGGGTGCAAAAATGGTTTTCAATCTATATGCACTTGAAGGCCTGACACATGGGGAAATTGCCGCAAAACTCAACATCACGGTAGGCACGTCAAAATCGCAGTTCAACAGGGCACGAAAAATGCTTCAAGACAGACTGAAAGAATTAAAGTAAAAGGCAGAATGGATTTTCTCAAATGGTATAAAAATAAAGTTGAATCGGGCGAAGAAGAGCCGCCACCGGAGCTTTGGGATGAGATCCAGAACGATTTAGACATCGACTTGGTTTACAAGCGGCTTGAGAAATCCCTCGCCCGTGACAAGCGGGAAGTCTGGCTGTGGAGAGCAACCGCAGCAGCAGGCATTTTGCTGCTTCTTGCCACCGGAGCCTTGTTGCTTTTTTCTCCCGAACAGCAAACACAATTTGCCCGGGACGAAGAACCCCAATCCCAACAGAAAGACACGATGCGCATTGTTGAACCTCATCAATCTCCCGAAGAGGAAGTCCGCATGGCATCATTGGTTAGCCAACCTGCACGAACCAAGCCTTTACAAGAAGAACATGATGCCATATCCACTGTCCTTATAGTTCCGGAAAGCAAGGGAGAAGAATTTTCCCGGCCTCAGGAGCAAGGCGATGAAGCACTGACAGGATTTGATCATGAATTTGAACATGAATTTAAAAATATTCCGCAACCATCATATCATTTACCAGAGACGGAATACACACCTGTCACGCCCGAACTGTCATTAAGAGAAAGACCCTCGCTTCCGGAAAAAAACTTTCAACCTGAAGAAAAAAGCGGTCCTTTCTCTACGTTCACCGTATCAGTTAACGGAGAAATAGCAAACACATGGGTGGTCAACAATAAAACCATCGAAGGAATGAACCCGGATGAGCTCACAGCCACCCAGGCAACCTTTAACGGTAATTATGGAATAGGGCTGGAAACCAATCTCTCCCCGCGATGGGACCTCATCGGGCAGCTTAGCCTGACCCGCCAGCAAGGACAAAACTATCAGGAATATATCCAGGGACAATATGTATCCAACAACATCAATCTGGAATATTTTGATGTGGCCCTGAGGGCTCGTTATTACCCCTTGCGGGATAATATGCATCATTCTTTTTCTGCCGGACTGTATAACGGATTTTTAAAGAGCGCTTCAAGAAAAACAGGCCGGAGAAGCCAAAACATCACTTCCGAATATACGGATACAGATTTTGGCGTAGTTGCCGGATACGAATACAGGGCTTCCCTTTCCGATCACATCACGCTGGGAACAGGCATTTTTTTACGCTCGGGACTAAAAAATGTATTTTCAGGTAACCAAATGATATCCAGCAACCTTAATCAATCCTACAACACTTCCGTCAACTTTTCTTTATCGGTTGGGTACACATTTTCCCTTTAATTTTTCCAACCCTTTCAACACCCCCCCGTCTTAGTATTAGAAAAACTGATCAAAAAAGCTTTGATTGAATAACGAACAAAAAAATTGGGTTACGATGAAAAAGTTAATCTTTCTGACAGCAGCGTTTATACTGCCACTCGCGTTCTTTACAGCATGTGAAGATGAGGACAGCAACAACGACACGGGTACACTTAAATTGTCGATCACCGATGCCCCGCTTGATTCTGCGGACATTAGTGAAGTAAACATCACTGTATCCGATGTACAGTACCACATCAAGGACAATGAATGGAAATCTTTTGAGGAATTTGAAGGCCCTAAAAGTTACAACCTATTAGACCTGACCCGCGGTGAATCAGATATGCTCGGCCAGTTTGAACTGGGCCCCGGCACCTACACTCAGCTCCGTTTCATGCTTGATGCCCCTGATAAAGGACAAAGCAAACCAAACACTCCCGGGAGTTTCCTCGTGCTTGGAGACGGCACAGAAGAGCCCCTGTTTGTCCCCAGCGGTTCACAATCAGGGTATAAAGCAACAGGTCAATTCACCGTTCCTTCAAACGGCACAGTAGATGTAACGGCCGACTTTGATGCAAGAAAATCGGTCGTTCACGCCGGAAATTCCGGTATGTACATCCTGAAGCCCACCATTCGTCTGATCGTGGATAACCAGGCAGGTTCTATTGAAGGAAATGTTACCAACATTCCGGAAGGCAGCGAGGCAATCGTTTACGCATATGAAAACGATGCATACACTGAAGAAGAAGCTGCCGACCCTGCAGATGAAGAAGATGTGCGCTTTCCAAATGCCGTTACCAGCGACATGGTAGATGCAGAAGGCATATACAAATTGTCTTACCTGGCACCTGAAACTTACGATTTGGTCGTGGTGGAAACCATAGACGGAGAATTCCAGGGCGTACTTGGAACAATAGAAGACGTTGAAGTTAAAAGCCTTAATGCAAGTATTTCGGAAATCAACATAGAAGAGTTGTAAGCTCTCTCTTTTTGAACATTTGGGTTACGGTTAAGTTGCGGAGACCGGACAGCCATGGCGCTGTCCGGTCTCTCTTTTTTTATCCCCTGCCCCTCCCTTAACAACCCTTAACATGCAGGATATTAAACCCATGCAAAACTCGGGCATCTAAGCAGTCAGTTACAAACAAAAAGACGCTTGAGCTATGCAAAAAAGAACATTTATCTTATTGCTGACGATCGCATCTTTTTTCTCATCAGCAAACAGCCAATCACCCTCAGAAGGAGGAAATGTACACGGGAAAGTGACAGGGGCAGCCAAAGACCAGCCTCTGGAATACGCAACGGTGTCCATCTATACCCCGGACTCTTCACTTGTCGAAGGAGGCATTACAGATGAAGAGGGGCATTTCAGCATAGACGTCGAACCCGGCAACTATTACCTGGAAGTACAGTTTGTGGCCTATCAAAAGGAAACCATTGAAGATATAAATGTTGAAAACCCAAACAGTTCCGTAGACCTGGGAACAATCACGCTTCAAGAAACCACCACCGATCTGGAAGAGGTTACTGTGAGGGGAGAAAAAAGCGAAATGGTTCTCGATGTGGACAAAAAGGTATTCAATGTAGGGAAAGACCTCACCAACACAGGCAATTCAGCAGCCGAAATCCTTGACAATATCCCCACGGTGGCGGTAGATGCAGAAGGAAACATCACCCTTCGGGGAAGTGGCGGTGTGCGTTTGCTTATTGACGGGAAACCTTCCGGACTGGTAAATTCCGGCGATGCTGATGCCCTCAGGGCTTTGCAGGGAAATATGGTCGAACGCGTGGAAGTGATCACCAACCCCAGTGCGAAGTACGAGGCAGAAGGCATGGTAGGCATCATCAACATCATCCTGAAAAAAGATGAAAGAGAAGGTGTCAATGGCTCTTTCGAAGGATCGGTGGGTTATCCTGAACGGTATCAATTCGGTGCCAATGTGAATTTCAGACGTGAGAAGATCAATTATTTTTTCAATTACGGAATACGTTATGGCGACGATGAAGGCGAGGGCTTTTCCAATCAATTTTTTCCTGAAGCCAATCCCCCTTTCCATACAAGAACTGACCGAACCAGCAACAGATCCGGATGGTCAAACAACATCAGAGGGGGCGCCGACTTGTTCATTAATGACCTGACAACACTCACCGCCGAAGCCATGTTTGATTATGACAATGAAAACAACCATACCGACGTTCATTACCGCGATTTTGAAAATGACAATGGCGAAAAAGGAAATCTTTCTCAGGAAACAGTCCGCTACGATCAGGAAGAAGAAACCGAATATGACGCAGAATTCTCCCTTAACCTGGAAAAACGATTTGATCCGGACAATGAGGAACACAAACTGAATGCGTTTGCCCAATACATCCTGGACGACGAAACGGAAGACTCCGAAATTGAAGAAGAGATCATTGAAGGAAACATAGACAATGAAGACATCCTCTATCAAAAAGTGCGCAACGAAGAACAAGAGGAAAATTTTCTTACCGAGGTAGATTTCGTTTACCCTTTTTCAGAACACGGTCAAATCGAAACAGGTGCGCGCAGCGAATTCCGGACAATCACCAATCCCTACGTGGTTGAAAACAGGGAAAACGGAGAATGGGTCGAAGACATGGATTACACCAATGATTTCTCTTATGACGAGAATGTCTCGGCTTTATATGTGCAGGGCTCCAACAGATGGGGAAACATAAGTGCCCAACTGGGATTACGGGGCGAGTATTCCTTTATTGACACCTACCTCAAACAGGAAGACAGATCCAACGATCGTTCTTACCTGGATCTTTTCCCCACCATTCATACTACCTACCACTTTTCTGATTACAGTTCCTGGCAGGTCAGCTATAGCCGGCGAATAGACCGCCCGCATTTCTGGGACCTGAACCCGTTTTCAGGACTAAGCGATTCCAGAAATCTTCGCCGTGGCAACCCCGACCTGGACCCCGAATACACCGATGCTTACGAAACCGGATACATGTATACCCCAGACCGGTCATCTTACTATGCCGGCATATATTACAGATATACCACAGGCGTAGAGGAAAACATCAATTTTGTCACCGATGAAGGCATCACCATTTCAGAACCCCGTAACCTTGCAGAGCGCCATGCTTACGGCGCTGAAGCCAATGTTTCCACCGAACCATTTGATTGGTGGCATCTTTCGGGAAATGTGAATTTTTATCGCATGCAAACGGAGGGCTCATTTACTGAAAACGGAAATGTACAGGACCTCAGCAGTGACACCTACTCGTGGGACACCCGTGTTAATTCCCGCATGCGTTGGGAAAATGATCTGAGCTTCCAAACGACGTTCTTTTACCGGGGAGAACAGGAAACCACACAAGGTCTGCGAAAGCCGTTTTACATGTTAAACACCTCTTTAAGCAAGGACATATTTAATGGCAACGGGACCATCACACTTAATGTGCGCGACGTTCTCAACAGCCGGAAATTCAGATACGAAATAAAACAACCCGATCTAATCTCTAACAATGAATTTCGATGGAGTCAGCGGGAATTCAGACTTTCATTTATCTACAGGCTGAATCAGAACAACGGTTCCCGGCAAGAAGAAAGAGGTGGCAGAAGAGGCAGTGAAGGTAACATGGAAGGAGGCAATGAAATGGGCTTCTGATATAAAAAAAACACTCCGGAAAATGAGAAACATTTCACATTTTCCGGAGTGTCAACCAAAAAAACCAAAACCTGTATTATCTGAGATATTCGCCGGCACTCAGGGCGGCGATTGTTCCTTCAGCGGCAGCCGTAGTAATTTGCCGGTATCGCTTGTTAATGCTGTCGCCGGCGGCAAAAACCCCGGGAACATTGGTTTTCATATCCCGGTCGGCAACAATCTCATTGCGCTCGTTCAAGTCCACCAAGCCTTGAAGTGATTCGGTATTGGGTAAATATCCCACGAAAATGAAAGCCCCTTCTACATTCAGCTCTCTTTTTTCTCCCGTGGGCAAATGCTCAATAGCCATATTTTGAAGGTGTCCGTTGCCATTAAAGGCGCGGGGTTCTGCCTCCATCACAAACTCGATCTTCTCATTCTTCCTTGCTTCTTCAACGGCATGTTCAAAAGCCTGAAAGTGAT
>JBNJDH010000067.1:0-11247 GCA_051744695.1 Bacteroidota bacterium
ACCGATGAAACTGCTTCAGGAACTCAAAATGGAACGCAATTCTGCCCAACATGAAGGTGATTCCGATGCAAACATCACATCCCGCTTTAAAATACCCGATCCGGATAACCCCGAAAACCGGGTCATGATCAAAGGAAATCCAAACCTGGAGAATGTCAGGTCCGTCATGATTGGTATTCGCAACAACACCATAGACTTGAAAACCACAGAAGTCTGGTTTAACGAACTTCGCCTTTCCGATTTTGAGGAAGAAGGGGGTTGGGCCGCAAATGCACGGATGAACGTCAAACTGGCGGACCTTGGGAACATCTCTGTTGCCGGAAAAATGAACACCATAGGATTCGGAAGCCTCGACCAGAGTGTCAATGAACGAAGCCAGGAAAATTATCACCAATATGACATCGCCACCAACCTGGAATTAGGAAAGCTCCTTGGTCCTGAATCCCGCGTTTCCATCCCCATGTACGTGAACATGAGTGAACAAATTGCCACACCCGAATATTTCCCACTGGACCCTGACATTCCCCTGGATGTGGCCTTAGATCATGCCGATACGAAAGCAGCGCGCGACAGCATCAAAAATCTTTCGGAAGATTATACAAAACGCAGAAGTCTCAATTTCACCAATGTCAAATTAAAACCCGGCGAGGAAGAGCCCAATTTTTATGACCTTTCCAATCTGAGTGCCACCTACGCTTACAACGAGACAGAGCACCGCGATGTCCGGACCAAGTATGAAGACCGGAAAAACTACAGAGGCATCCTGGCCTACAACTATTCCAAACAACCGAGAATGTACCAGCCTTTCAGGCAATTGGAAGGAGATGCACTTCAACTGATCCGTGATTTCAACTTCGCCCTGCTTCCCAGCCAGGTCAATTACAGATGGGAAGTGGTGCGTGATTATAACGAATCTCAACTTCGAAACATCAACAACCCCAACTTCGAGATCCCTGTTTCTGTCAGGAAAAACTTCAACTGGAACCGGTATTTCGAACTCACTTACAACCTGACCAAATCACTGTCCTTCGATCTTCGCACCACCACCAATGCAAGGATTGATGAGCCTGAGGGACCAGTCAACAAAGATCTCTACAAAGATGAGTATGAGCATTGGAGAGATTCGGTAATGCAAAACATTATGTCGTATGGCCGAACAACCAATTATCAGCATAACATCAATGCCCAATATCAGCTTCCTGTAAATAAGCTCCCCCTAATGGACTGGACCTCTGCCAGTGTGAATTATGGAGCTCTTTTCAACTGGCAACAGGGACCTATAACCCAAAAAGAATATGAATGGGGAAACACCATACGCAATTCAAATACCATGCAGGGGAACGCGAGGTTAAATTTCGAAAGACTTTTCAATAAAGTCCCTTATATCGATAATCTGTCACAATCGCAACAACGATCAAGCGACGGGGAAGAACTCAGATATACGAGCCACGGCATTGAAATAGAAGAAGAAAGCCCGGTGGAGATCAATCACGAGTTGGGCACCCGCGATGTTCAGGTTCGCATGTTCGACAGCAACGGCCGACCCGTTGAAGGCAGCTCCAGGGTTATTGATGAAAACACCGTTTCATTCACCACCTCCAGAAACATTTCCAATGCACGGACATTAATCACCGGACGTAAAGAAGAATCCCCATCTCCCCTTAAAATTGTGGGTGACAATCTTCTTAAAGCAATAACAGGGATCAAAAACCTTTCAGTTTCCTATTCATCCAATAACGGGACCTCGCTACCGGGCTACCTGCCGGAACCCGAATTTATGGGGAATACCGATGTGAGAGGAACCAAAGCCCCCGGCATCCCTTTCCTTCTGGGTTGGCAGGATCGTGATTTTGCCATGAAGGCTGTGGAAAACAACTGGCTGACGACAGACAGTACCCTTAACACTCCTTATGTCATGAATGAATCGAAAGATCTGAGCATCCGGACCACCATAGAACCTCTTGAAGGATTACGTATTGAATTGAACGCCAACCACCGGCGCACCAATAACCTGAGTGAATACTTTCTTTTTGACGGAGAAGACTTCCAGGGTGTTTTCAACACAAGTGAATCGGGGAGTTTTTCTATGAGCTTCAACACCCTTGCCACCGCTTTTGAAAAAATCGAACGAAAAGGCTCTTATGAATCAGATGCTTACAACCAATTTCTTGAAAACAGGGACGCCATTTCCCGGCGTCTCGGCGAAAGGCGGAGGGGATCTCAGTATCCGGAAACCGGTGAATATGAAGATGCGCCAATTGCCGGCCGGCCTTATCAACCTTCAGGATACCCCGAGCTGGGACATGAAGTAAAATCCGGAACTGATGGTTTTGGTCTCACCTCAAGCCGGGTTTTGATTCCGGCATTTCTCTCGGCCTATTCCGGCCAGAGTCCCCAGGACATCTTCAC
Source organism: Bacteroidota bacterium (assembly GCA_051744695.1). GTDB lineage: Bacteria > Bacteroidota > Bacteroidia > Bacteroidales > Marinilabiliaceae > Marinilabilia. Next base: position 2,410 of record JBNJDH010000067.1, read on the forward strand.
TGACCCGTTTCCATCCATCGCAAAAATAAAACCCAACTGGCGCATCAACTACAGCGGCTTATCAGACATCAGTTTCTTGGAGAAATATATTAAATCGTTCGACCTCAGTCATGCCTACACTTCTACTTACAGCATCGGCAACTACCAGACCAATCTCGACTGGGAAGACAACGGAAACGGAATAAGCTTTGTCAGGGATAGGCAAAACAATTTCATCCCAAGGTACCTCATTAATGGGGTCACCATTCGGGAACAATTCGCTCCGCTTTTGCAGTTCAACATTTCCTGGCCTCAAAACATCACCACCCGCCTGGAATATAAAAAAGGACGGATCCTGAACCTGAGTCTTAACAACAATCAACTCATCGAAAATTACAACAACGAATGGGTCATCGGCCTCGGCTACCAATTCGACAAGATGGACATGATTCTGGGTGGATCAGGTAACCAGACCCGCATTTCATCCGACCTAAACCTGAGGGCAGACATCTCTATGCGCGAAAGTTTCTCGGTTATCCGTAAAATTCAGGAACTTTCCAGCCAGATGACGGCCGGCCAAAAAGTGACCACCCTGAAACTGACAGCCGATTATGTACTGAGTGACCGCTTTAATGTTCAGTTATTCTATGACAGGCAGGTAAACAATCCCTACATCTCTTCTTCTTACCCGACCTACAATACCAATATAGGGGTTAGTTTCAGATTCTCATTGGCTCAATAACCACCCCCTGTTTACAAAACAAATATATCGATAGCATGTGTTAGATTATTCATGAAAAAATCCCTAATTTTGAAGTGAATCCAAAAAACAGAAAATTATGAACATACCAGAGAACCTTAAGTTCACCAAAGACCACGAATGGGTGAAAATAGACGGCAATGTAGCCACAGTCGGCATCACCGACTTTGCCCAAAGCGAACTTGGAGACATTGTCTTTGTTGAGATCGAAACAGAAGATGAAGACCTCGAAAAAGAAGAAGTTTTCGGGACCATTGAAGCCGTCAAAACCGTCTCAGATCTTTACATGCCCTTTCCTGGCAAAGTAATAGAAGTCAATGAAGAACTCGAGGACCATCCGGAGTTAGTCAATAAAGAACCCTACGAAGGTGGCTGGATGATCAAAATCGAAATGGCAAATCCGGAAGATGCAAAAGAACTCCTCTCTGCCGATCAATACAAAGAGCTCATACAATAGTCCATAAAAATCTATAAATACTCCGCAAAAACAAAGGCGCCGGGAAAAATTTCCCGGCGCCTTTGTTTTTGCAGTCAGTTCAAATTTCTATTACAATTTTCTGGAAACTTCTACTTCTTCAAAAGCTTCAACATAGTCGCCTACTTTAATATCATTAAAGTTTTTGACATTCAAACCACATTCATATCCGGAAACCACTTCCTTCACATCATCTTTAAAGCGTTTCAGTGAACCCAGTTCGCCGGTATAAATCACGATGCCATCGCGAATAACCCGAATCCTTGAGCTTCTTCGAATTTTCCCCTCTTTCACAATACAACCAGCGACTGTTCCGACTTTCTTGATCTTAAAGGTTTCACGAATCTCGGCAGTACCTAAAATCTGCTCTTTAATCTCGGGAGAAAGCATGCCTTCCATGGCTGACTTAATCTCTTCAATGGCATCATAGATGATGGAATATAGACGAATGTCGATTTCTTCTTTTTCGGCCAGGCGTCTTGCCGACATTGACGGTCGTACCTGGAACCCGATGACAATTGCATTGGAAGCAGCCGCAAGCATGATATCCGACTCCGTGATCTGTCCCACAGCTTTGTGGATCACATTCACCTGAATTTCTTCTGTCGAGAGTTTAATCAGCGAATCGGCCATTGCTTCGATGGAACCGTCCACGTCGCCTTTGACGACAAGATTAAGCTCCTGGAAGTTGCCAATGGCAATCCGGCGGCCGATCTCATCAAGTGTAATATGTTTCTGCGTTCTCAATCCCTGCTCTCGCTGCAACTGAGCACGCTTGGTCGCAATTTCTTTGGTTTCCTTTTCATTCTCCATGACATGGAACCTCTCCCCTGCCTGAGGAGCGCCATTAAGTCCAAGCACCAGGACAGGCTCCGAAGGTCCAGCCTCCTCAACGGGCTGATTCCGCTCATCGAACATCGCCTTTACGTGGCCATAGAACTGTCCTGAAAGAATAAGATCACCTGAGCGCAACGTACCTGCTTGCACCAGCAGCGTCGCTACAAATCCCCGTCCTTTGTCCAGGGTTGATTCGATCACTGAACCGACAGCAGGTTTATTTGGGTTGGCCTTCAAATCAAGAAGATCGGACTCGAGCAATACTTTTTCCAGGAGATCCTCAACATTTTCTCCATTTTTGGCACTGATATCCTGCGACTGATACTTTCCACCCCATTCTTCAACAAGATAATTCATATTGGCCAGCTCTTCCTTAACCTTATCGGGGTTGGCATTGGGCTTGTCTACCTTATTGATGGCAAAAACAATGGGAACCCCTGCCGCGGAAGCATGGTTGATAGCCTCAATGGTCTGAGGTTTCACGTTATCATCTGCCGCCACAATAATGATGGCGATATCGGTAATTTGAGCACCTCGGGCACGCATTGCCGTAAAAGCCTCGTGTCCGGGTGTATCGAGGAATGTGATGGCACGCCCCCCATCAAGCTCCACATTATAAGCACCAATATGCTGTGTAATTGCTCCGGCCTCACCGGCTATTACGTTGGTACGGCGAATGTGGTCAAGCAAAGATGTTTTTCCGTGGTCCACGTGGCCCATAACCGTAATGATGGGTGGCCTTGGTTCCAGATCTTCAGGCTTGTCTTGAGTTTCTTCAATGGTTTCAGCGGCATCCACACTAATGAATTCCACTTTATAGCCGTATTCTTCGGCCACAAGGGTAATGGTCTCAGCATCGAGCCGTTGGTTGATGGAAACGAAAAGCCCCAAACTCATACAGGTAGAAATGATCTGATTAACCTGAACATCCATTAAGTTGGCAAGTTCATTGGCGGTTACAAATTCGGTCACCTTAAGCACGTTGCTGTCTTCCGAGACCCGATCCATCTCCTCCTGCTGCTTCTGAGATACAGCGTCCCTCTTCTCCCGACGATGCCTGGAAGCTTTGGATTTTCCTTTGGAGGTAAGACGTGCCAGAGTTTCTTTAACCTGCTTCTGCACATCTTCCTCATTAACTTCCGGACGAGCCGGCCGTTTTTTGGCTTTTGTCTTTTTCTTCTTCTCTTTCTTTTCCTGAGTTCGTCCTCCCTGTGAAGAAGATTGCTGCTGCTGTTGTTGTTGCTGTTGCTTCTCGTTTATATTGACCCGCTCTTTTTCCTTGCGGATGCGTTTCCGTTTTTTCTTCTTTTTATTTCTCTGCTCCTGGCTGTTTTCGTTTTCTTTGGAACTGGCGGGAAGATCAATTTTCCCGACAACAGTAGGTCCGGATAGCTTTTTCACCTTTGTCCGCACAAAATCATCCTTGCCCTGCTTTCCGGCCTCTTCTCCACCTTCCTTTTCCTTATCAGGTTTTTGAGCCTCGTCAGGTTTCTGCTTTGACTCTTTTTGAGCAGGCGTTTCCGATTTTTCTTCCTTCTTCTGGGCTTTGTCTTCAGAAGCAGAAGGTTTTTCCTTTTTCCCGGACTCTTCTTTCTTCCTTTGATCCTTTTTACTACCGGTTTTTCCTTCTGGTTTTTCCTTTTTCTTTTCGGCAGGGGACTGATCTTTCTCTTTTTTCACGTCCTTTTTTTCTCCTTTGGAGGTCCGCTCAGATTTGGATGATTTTTCTTCGAGATCGATCTTGCCCACCACTTTGAGATTTTGCTCCTGTTCTTTTTCGGATTCCGGCTCCTGCTTCTGTTCTTTCTCCTGAATGTCGCCCTTTTCTGCAGTTGGGGCTTCTTCTTCCTCAGCAGATTTCCGGGGAGGTTCCTCTGATTCAGCAGAAGCTTGTTCCTCTTGAGCCTCTGATTGTTTTTCTTCAGAATCTTTTTCAGACTCTGCTTCGGAAACAGGTGAAGTTTTTTCAGCCGATGGTTCGGTATCTTTTACTTCATCTGATATTTTTTCTTCTTCTGATGCTTTTTCTTCTTCTGATGCTTTTTCTTCAACATCAGTTTTTTCAGAAGGCTTGGCAGCGTGAACATCCTTTTCAGTTGCTTCAGACTCTTTCTTTTCCCTTCCTTCTTCTTCAGGTTCTTTTTGTTCTTCCTGTTCTTTGTCCAGATTAATCTTCCCTACTACTTTAACATCCATCTGTTGCTGAGTACGGGAAGTGGGGGCAGTTGGCTCCTCCGTCTTCTCCTCTTCTTTTTCTTTTTTGGAAGAAGTTTTTTCAGATTTTTCTGTTTTATCCGATTGTCCATTTTCGGCTTCTTCGGCTTCTTCTTCTCCTCCTTTTTCTTCCTTCAGATCTTCAATAGAAACCGACGATTTTTTCCCTTTTTGCTTCCGCTCAACAAGTTTTTCAGATTCCATTTTTACCGTAAGGTCAGACCGGTACTCTTTCTTCAGAAGATCATACATTTCTTCCGAGACCTTGGTATTCGGGTTGGATTCGATCTCGAATCCCTTCTTATGCAGAAAATCAACAATGGTGTTGATTCCCACATTACATTCTTTTGCTATTTTACTTAGTCTTTTTCCAACTGCCATATAAGGGACTTTCGTTTTTCGGGTAAAAGAAAAAATCTTTGAAGGACAAAGATAAACGAATTATTCAAATTCGGCCTTCAGAACATTAATTACCTCACGGATAGTCTCCTCTTCCAGGTCCGTCCGTTTTGTAAGGTCTTCCACTGTCAGGTCAAGAACCGACTTGGCAGTATCGCAACCAATGGCTTTCAGTTCATCCAGAATCCAGGCTTCAATCTCATCTGAAAATTCATCCAGTGAAACATCTTCTTCATCCTCATTTTCTGTTTCTCTATATACATCAATCTCATATCCGGTGAGCTGACTAGCCAGGCGAATGTTAAGCCCGCCTTTTCCGATGGCCAGAGACACCTCGTCAGGCTTCAGGTAAACATCGGCTCGCTTCTCATCTTCGAATAATTTAATGCTCGCAACCTTGGCCGGGTTCAGGGCTCTTTGGATATAAAGCTGGGTATTCGCCGTGTAATTGATGACATCAATGTTCTCGTTGTGCAACTCTCTCACGATTCCGTGAATCCGGGAACCTTTCATGCCGACACAGGCTCCCACAGGGTCTATGCGGTCATCATATGATTCCACGGCCACTTTGGCCCGTTCTCCGGGTGCACGCACAATCTTTTTGATCGTGATCAGCCCGTCATAAATTTCGGGAACTTCAAATTCAAACAAGCGTTCCAGAAAAACCGGAGAAGTTCGGGAAAGAATGATCAAGGGATTGTTGTTCCGCATTTCCACACGGATGACAACAGCCCTGACGGTTTCTCCTTTCCGGAAGAAATCACCGGGAATCTGTTCTTCCCGGGGAAGGATCAGTTCATTTCCCTCATCATCCAGGATCAACATCTCCTTCTTCCATATCTGATATACCTCACCGGTGATGACATCACCGATGCGCTCGGTATATTTGTTGTAAAGACTGTCTTTCTCCAGCTCCATGATCTGACCCGCCAGATTCTGGCGCAGGGTCAGAATGGCACGCCGCCCGAACTGATGAAAGTCCACTTCGTCCACAACTTCCTCTCCCACTTCATAGTCCGGGTCAAAGTTCCTGGCATCACTCAGAGCAATCTGCAGGTTGGGATCTTCCACCTCCCCGTCGGGCACAACTTCACGATTCCGCCAAATCTCAAAGTCGCCCTTATCAATATTTACGATGACATCAAAATTTTCATCACTCCCGAAAATTTTGACCAACACACTTCGAAAAGAGTCTTCAAGCACCCGCACCATAGTGGCCCGGTCAATGCTTTTCAATTCTTTAAATTCCGAAAAAGTGTCTATCAGATTAATGTTTTCCATCGTTGTTGTATATGGTTCTGTATTTCTGCTATTATTTGATATGATTCGAAACCTGAAGTTTTGATCAGAAGATCCCGGGTATTTATCTCTCCACATTCATACCGGAGGAATCGGCCTAAACCTTCTACAATTTCAGAAGTTCCTTCACTTTTTTGACTTCATCAAAACGAAACCGGTGGTTAAAAACCTGCAGTTCTTTTTTCTTTTTTCCTTCAAGCTTGACCTTTTTTTCTTCTTTCACGACAAAACCTTCGTCATCAACTTCTTCAAGCACTCCTTTCTGGATTTGCCCGTCAGGCAAAAGCACTTCAACGGGTCGCCCGATGCTTTTCAAATACTGCTCTTTCACCTTAAAGGGCTGTCCGATGCCCGGAGAAGACACTTCAAGTTCGAAATCTTCGGCATCCCGGTCAAGGGATTGCTCGATCAATCTTGAAATTTTCATGCAATACTCGATCGGCGCTCCGTCTTTGCTGTCAATCAACACTTCAATCCGGTTGCCGGGTTTCACTTCCACACTTACAGGGAAAAATCCATCTTCCCGGAGCTTGGGTTGAATCAGGTCAAGTATTTGCTCTTTCTTTATCATGCTCAAGCCATTAATAAAATAGGGGACCCCTGTCCCCTATCCCACCTTTTCGTGAAAACCGCTGCAAAGATAAGGAATGACCACCAAATATGCAAAAACCTTTATCCCTAAAAATCAAATCATTTTGATATTCGTTAAGGCATTTGCAGCATTCACTGTGAATCGCTTTCTTTGTTTCACAAAATCAGCGGTAAAGAGTGAACAGAGAACAGCAACATAGCCAGCGAAAAATCGTCAATGATCCGGTCCACGGTTTCATTAGTATTTCTGACGACATTTTATTTGAATTGATCGAGCATCCCTATCTTCAGCGACTTCGACGCATCAAGCAATTGGGGTTGACTGAGCTGGTATATCCCGGGGCTGTTCACACCCGTTTTCAGCATACGCTGGGGGCATTTTACCTGATGGGAACGGCGATTTCCGTACTCAAAAGCAAGGGATACAATATTTCTGCAGAAGAATCCACTGCAGCTCATGCTGCCATTCTTATGCATGACATCGGGCATGGGCCGTTTTCGCATGCCCTGGAGCAGACACTCATCGAGCACCTGGGACATGAGGATTTATCCCTTCTCCTGATGGACAAGCTCAACAATGATTTCGGGGGCCGGCTTGCCGATGCCATAAACATATTTAAAGGCAACACTTCCAAGCTTTTTCTTCACCAACTTGTTTCCAGCCAGCTCGACATGGACCGTCTCGACTACCTGAAACGCGACAGCTTCTTTTCAGGTGTATCGGAAGGAGTGATCGGATCGGACCGAATCATTAAAATGCTCAGCATAAAGAACAATGCGCTTGTAGTGGAAGCCAAAGGCATCTATTCCATTGAGAAATTTTTGGTGGCCCGCCGGCTTATGTACTGGCAGGTATACCTGCACAAAACCGCACTGGTCGCCGAAAAAATGCTGATTAACGTTCTGAGGCGGGCAAAAGAATTATCCATGTCCGGAAATCCTGTTCCGTCACCACCTTTTCTGGATACATTTCTTAAACAACGTTTCAATACAGAGGATTTTCTAAATCACCCAAAAATCCTGGATGATTTCACCATGCTTGATGACAATGATATTATGAATGCATTGAAACAATGGCGCAATCATCCCGACCGGGTTTTATCCAGGCTGTCAGGCGATCTGCTGGACCGGCATCTTCTACGGATCGAGATCTCGGATCAACCTTTCCCCTCTTCACAGGTGGAAGCGCTGAAAAAAGAATATGCTCCCATGAAGGGGCTTTCCGATGAAGAACTGGATTATTTCATTTTCACTGACCACATTTCAAACAGCGCCTATAACCCGGGGCAGGAAAACATCAACATTCTTTACAAGGATGGAGCGGCCAAAGACATTTCAAAAGCTTCAGATATGCTGGATCATTCGGCATTTGAAAAAACTGTCAATAAATACATTTTATGCCATCCCAAAGCCATTAACAAATGAAGCAATCACTCTGCCACATCCATAAATGACCTAAATGCCAGTTATCGACACAAAAGGGCGGTTCATCCCCCCTCATTTACATTTCACGTCAAAATCCGCCGCAAAAACGTTTTTCGACAACAGGTATATTTTAATCAAATGGATATATTTATTAGTTTTGTGCCAAATTTTTTCACATGGAATTTACTGCTCAACAGATAGCTGAACTCATAAACGGGGAAGTTGAAGGCAATGCGAAAGAAATCGTCAGGGATGTCTCTAAAATTGAAGAGGGGCATCCGGGTACACTGAGCTTTCTATCCAATCCCAAATATGAGCAGCACATATACAACACCAATGCATCGGTGGTTATTGTCAATAAAAGTTTTGCCCCCGAAAAACCTGTCTCTTCCACCCTCATCCGGGTAGATGACGCCTATCAGGCACTGGCTAAACTGCTGCAGTATTATGAAAATTCCCAGCCCCGGAAGACCGGCATTGAACAACCCTCTTTCATTGATGAAACCGCCCAAATAGGGGAATTCCCTTATATAGGTGCTTTTTCATACATCGGGAAAAACGTCCGTATAGGAAACAATGTACAAATTTGGCCCGGTTCTTTTATCGGCGAAAATGTGGAGATTGGTGACAACACCATTGTTTATTCGGGAGTAAAAATTTACAAACATTGTAAGGTGGGGCGCGAATGCATGCTTCATGCCGGAGTTGTGTTGGGCTCCGACGGCTTTGGGTTTGCCCCGGACGAAAGCGGAAGTTATCAAAAAATCCCCCAAATTGGCAACGTGGTCATTGAAGACCAGGTAGAACTCGTATTTAAGCTCATGGGTTTGGCAATAACCACCGGATCATAGAATATATT
>JBNJDH010000068.1:0-11142 GCA_051744695.1 Bacteroidota bacterium
TCTGTCTTTTACCAAACTGGAGGATGTTGTTGATGAATACCCGAAAAAGACAAGCTGACCTGCGCGTATTCGTTGGCCCCGGCAACACCGCCGGCAATGCCACGTGGATTGCCGATGCCCTGCGGAGAACGGGCATCCGGGCACGGAGTTATGCCTATCGGGCTCATATCTTCGGGTATGAGGTGGACCACCAAATCCGGCAGTTTCGGCCTGTGGGGCGCAAAGGTGTGATCAAACTTGTGAACAACCGTTTTGTTTTGAGGCCTCTCAATGCATTGATACGGCTTGTGTTTTTCTGCTCGGTGTTATTCCGGTATGACCTGTTTTATTTCATTTCGCCGGTCACCTTCTTTCATCGCCATCACGATCTGCCTTTGTTGCGCTTGTTTGGGAAAAAGATCGCCTTTTTCTTTCCCGGTTGTGCCGAAAAAGACCCCTACGATCTTTTGAACCGGAAGAAATACAGCGATTGCTGGTATTGCAACGATGAAAAGAAACAGCAATATTGCCTGTGTCATCAGCTTCCCCGGAAACAAAAACGGATACGAAAATTTGAAAAGCATGCCGACTACATTTTTTCCCGTCCCAATACATCGGGGTTTCTCAGGCATCCGGAAAAAGCTTTTCCCATGTGGCTGATGACCGACCCGCCACCGTTGCCGGCCTCCCTGGAAAAGTTTGATGATGCTGACGTATTCAGGATTGTCCATTTCCCCACCCATAAAGAGCTGAAAGGAACCCGTTATGTGGAGACTGCCATTCTTAATCTCAGAACTGGGGGGATGAAACTGGAATACATCACCGGGCCAATGTCGAACCAGGAAGTGTTGGAGCAACTGGAGAAAGCTCATGTAGTGATAGACCAGTTTACCCACACTTTCGGATTGCTCGCTGTTGAGGCCATGTCGCGGGGGTGTGTGGTGGTTTGCCGGATGGAAAAATGGGCCCGCGATGTGTGGCCCGATGTGCCTTTGGTGAGTTGCGATCCTGAAAATTTGGAACAAACCCTTAAGGAATTGCTGGAAAATCCGGGAATAATGAAAGAAATTGCCGAAAAATCACTGGCGTGGCATCGGCGGTATGCCACCCCCGAGGTTGTGGGCAACTTTCTGGCCGGGGTTTTTCTGGCCGGGGTGCAGCCGGAAGATTTTGCATACCACCAGACTGAAAAAACGGTTAAAGATGAGGAATGACAAAAATAGTTGGGTGAATTCTATCTTGTTGATCCGGCCGCTCTTCGCAGGTCTGGTCCTGGTCATCTTGCTCATGACCGGCGGTCGGGCAGGCGCCCAGTACATCCCTGTTCACCCCGATCATGAAGGCATTTACAGTTTTCTGGACGAACTGGCCGGCGAAGGCGCCATTGACATATACACGAGCATCAAACCGCTGGGGCGGGCCACCATTGCCCGTTTTCTCGATGAGGCTTCCGGTTTTCCGGGGTTGACAAGCCGTCAGCGCCGTGAAATTGAGTTTTATTTGCGGGATTACGGAAAAGAATTAAGACGGGAGCTACCCGAAGACAAACGTTTTGATCTGTTTTATTACAGCGATTCCCTTTTTCAGTTGACTGTGAACCCGATACTGGGGCTCACAGGGTATGCCCGTGGAGATGAAACCGCCTTTCACCGGCGCAATGGCGGGGAGATCTATGGCTCCATCGGGGAACATTTTGGTTTTTACGGGAGTCTGCGCGATAACTATGAATCTGAGCCGCTTGGCGGGCAATCCATGCTGGTTCGGCGAAGGGGGGGCGTGTACAAGGGTGATGAAGCTGCGCTGGATTACAGTGAGGCCCGCGGGGGAATCTCCTGGTCATGGAATTGGGGGCGGGTTGGCCTTCACAAAGATCATTTTGAATGGGGCAGTGGCTACAACGGGGCTAATATTTTTTCCGGAAACATCCCTTCGCACGCATTCTTTTCTTTGAACCTGAGGCCCGTCGATTGGTTTGAAGTCAATTATTTGCACGGATGGCTTGTATCGGAGGTGGTCGACAGTCTCCGGTCTTTTGAATATTATGACGGAACTAGAGAGGTTTTCTCTGATAAATATGTGGCCGCTAGTGTTGTGAGTGTACGTCCTTTACCCGCGCTGCATGTTTCTGCCGGCAACAGCATTGTTTACGCCGATAACCAGGTCAACCCGGCTTACTGGGTTCCTTTTCTTTTTTACAAGTCGGTGGACCATACCTACAACGGAGCTTCCAACCGGGTGGGGCAAAATGCCCAGATGTTTCTGGATATCAGCAGCAGGCAAATCCGGCACCTTCATCTTTACAGCACCCTTTTTGTTGATGAGGTTTCGATTAACCGGATGTTTGATCGGGATCAGCATTCCAATTACATAAGTTTTAAAGGGGGTGCTCGGGTGACCGGTATTCCGCCCGATTGGACGCTGACCGTTGAATATACCCGTACCCATCCCATGGTCTATCAGCATGTCATCCCCACAACCACCTGGGAAAGCAATGGTTACAACATGGGACATTATCTGGGCGACAATAGCGACGAATGGTTTGTCAGTGCCGCCTATAGACCTGTTCGTGGGGTGAAGATTGAGCTGGAATACATCCGAAGCCGGAAGGGGAAGGACTACCAATTCATTCTGGCTGACGGCGGGGAAAGGGATCATCCGGAGATAAACATGGATGAACCCCGTTGGGGACTGCCATTTATGAACGAGGTAAGATGGGGCATGGAGAAGGCAACCCTGAAGGGTTCATGGCAAGTCGTTCATGATGCTTATGTCTCTTTCGCTTTGGGATACAGAGCCAATCGCGGCCCGGATACGGATCAATACCTGCCGTCCTTGTTCCAATCAGACGGGTTTGAAGGAAAGTTTGGGGTCCGCTACGGGTTTTGAATATACGATTATCAACACATCAAACGTTGAAAAATGTGGAAAATGGGAAATATTGTTATTTTTATGATTGTTGGAATTTCCCGGTTTGTGGAGAAGGGCGAAGTCGCAGACTTCGCACATTAAGCATTTTCTGTTTTAAATGAAAGTATCAAAAAGCTTACCTTGTTATTAGTCAAAAGGCGGGTTGGCCCGTCCGCTTTCCGGGCCGGCGGATAGAGGAAAGTCAAAATGGGGGACTTTCACGGCCTTGCGCAATGGCCGGAAATTTTGGCTTTCGCGGGTTGATAGGTTCAAGCGGACTAGACCTTTTTGGTCCTTTTTGGGGCAATGCCAAAAAGGACATTTTAAAGTAAATGGTATTTTCGTCCAACTGGACGCAGGTAAAGATGCTGAACATCCTTCCCGCTCGGCAAAGTCTGTGACTTTGTCGTATTTTACAAGGTAGTCTGAGACTACATATTTTAAAGGACGAAGTTACCGCTCGGCTCCGCCGCTTTGCTTGCAAAGAAACTTCGCCCAGCCGGAAAAGTCCGATCAAATTGATACAAATTATTATGAACATATAGAAAATTAACACTCAATTCATGCAACACCACCCCATCCAAATGGTCGATCTCACCACCCAGTACCAAAGACTGAAAACGGATATTGACCGGGCTGTTGATACCGTCCTTCAACACGGGCGTTACATCAACGGCCCGGAAGTCGGCCGCTTTTCCGAAGCCCTGTCGGCCTATCTTGACGGGGCGGAAGTGGTGACTTGTGGCAACGGGACCGATGCTTTGCAGGCAGCCCTCATGGCACTTGACCTTCCGCCGGGCGATGAGGTGATCATTCCCGCTTTTTCATTTGTTTCTCCTGCAGAGGTGGTGGCGCTTCTTGGGTTGCAACCGGTGTTGGCCGATGTGGATCCCCATACGTATAATATTGATCCTGCAAGTGTGGAAAAGGCGATAACCAAACGGACCCGGGCCATTATACCGGTGCACTTGTTTGGTCAGACCGCACCTATGGATCGCATCATGCAAATCGCTGATGCCAACGAATTGTACGTGATTGAAGATGCCGCCCAGAGTCTCGGAGCCCCTTGTCTGACAGGAGGAGAAGAGAGACAGGCCGGCACCATCGGGCACATCGGCTGCACATCTTTCTTCCCTTCCAAAAATTTGGGATGTTTTGGTGATGGCGGGGCCTGCATAACCCATGATCCCATGCTGGCCGAAAAATTGCGCATGATAGTACGTCACGGGGCCCGCGACAAATACTATAATGAAATGATCGGGATGAATTCCCGTCTTGATACCCTTCAGGCTGCCATTCTCATCGAGAAGCTCAGGCATCTGAATGATTTTATTGAACGCCGTCAGAAAGCGGCCGATGGGTATTTCGATGCTTTGAACGGGCTATCGTTTCTTCGAATGCCTCAAAAAACAGGGGAAGGCAAACACACTTTTAATCAGTTTACCATCCGGGTAGATGGCGGCCATCGCGATGAATTGAAAAATTTCCTGGCGGAGCAGGGCATTCCTTCCCTGGTTTATTATCCGCGCCCGGTGCATCATCAGTCTGCATTTTCTCACTTGCTCCCGGCATGGCAATCGTTTCCGGTGAGTGAACAATTGTGTAAGGAGGTTTTGTCGCTGCCCATGCACACCGAATTGACGAGGCAGGAAATTGATTATATTTCGGAACAGATCAGGGAATTTGGAGAGCGGGTTTAGGATTGATACAGGCAATAGTTGATCAGGCAGAAATGGTTTATACCAATGACAGATTCTTCGCAGGCTCAGAATGACGTTAAGTTGGATGTTATCCTGCTCCTGCCCGGCAAAGTCTGCGACTTTGTCGAATTTTTCAAAGTAGTCTGAGACTACATTTTAGAAAAGGACGAAGTTTCAAACTTCGCCCAGCAGGACGGTTGGTTCTGCCGCTTTGCGACGAAATTTTGCCCGGCTGGACGCAGGTAAAGATGCTGAACATCCTTCCCGCTCGGCAAAGTCTGTGACTTTGTCGAACAAAATAAGGTAGTCTGAGACTACCATTTTAAATAGGTCGAAGTCGCAGACTTCGCCCAGCCGTAATATATCAATATTATATGGATTTTCTAACATCAAATAACCTAACGATCTAATTTCATGAATGACGTTTCTTTTCCGAAAATACACTCCACAGCCATAGTGGATGACCGTTGCGAGATCGGGCCCGGAACCCGGATTTGGCATTTTTGTCACATCATGACCGGCTGCCGCATAGGTGCCAATTGCAATCTGGGACAGAATGTGGTGGTGGCACCCGATGTGGTATTGGGCAACAATGTCAAGGTGCAGAACAATGTGTCGGTATTTACCGGCGTGGTTTGCGAGGACGATGTTTTCCTGGGGCCGTCCTGTGTTTTTACCAACATTTCCAATCCGAGAAGTGGCGTTCCCCGGCGGGGGAGATATGAAAGCACCCTGGTAAAGAAAGGGGCCACCATCGGGGCCAATGCCACCATTGTTTGTGGCCATACCATTGGGCGTTATGCCTTTATCGGTGCCGGCGCAGTGGTGACCCATGATGTTCCCGATTATGCCTTGATGGTGGGGAATCCTGCCCGTCATACGGGATGGATGAGCGAATACGGTTATCCCCTTGAATTTGACGAAAACCGCTGCGCCGTTTGTCCGGAGAGCGGTGAAATCTATGTTTTACAGGACCGTCGGGTGCAAAAGATCGAGTCGGATGAACAATGATAAGGTCAATTTCGCCATTGTGGGCATGGGGCACATTGGGAAACGTCATGCCGCGATAATAGACGAAAACCCCGATGCCCGGCTTTGTGCTATTTGTGATATAAGACCGGCAAACGAGACCGGCTGGACCCGCGACGATGTGCCTTATTTCAACGATTTCTCCCGTATGCTTGCCCTGATTGATGACTGCCATGTGGTGAACATCTGCACCCCCAATGGATTGCATGCATCCCAGGCCATTGAAGCCCTCGGGCATCGGAAGCACGTGGTTGTGGAGAAACCCATGGCCCTCAGCCGTTCCGAAGGGGAGGGGATCATCCATAAAGCCCTACAGGTGTCCCGGCATGTATTCACGGTGATGCAGAACCGCTATTCACCCCCTTCTGTCTGGCTCAAAGAACTGGTTGAGAATGGGGCCCTGGGAAAGATATACTTTGTTCAGCTGAGTTGTTTCTGGAACCGGGACGACCGCTATTATCTGAACAACGGATGGCATGGCAGGGCTGATCTGGATGGGGGAACGCTTTTTACACAGTTTTCACATTTTGTGGATATGGTGTATTGGTTGTTTGGCGATATCACCAATATTCACGCCGTTTTTGATAATTTTGCCCACCGTCATTCCACCGATTTCGAGGACAGTGGTTCTGTGATGTTTGATTTTGTAAAAGGTGGCATGGGAACCATCAATTTTTCCACCGCTGTATGGGAGAGGAACCTGGAAAGTTCCATGACGATTATTGCTGAGAATGGGACCGTCAAAATTTCCGGTCAGTATATGAATGAAATCACCGAATGCCACATCAGGGATTATGAAATGCCCCGGCTCTCTTCGGCCGGGCCGCCAAATGATTACGGTCATTATCAGGGGTCTGCCGCTAATCACCATTTTGTGATAGATAATGTAATTCAGACCCTGAAGGAGCGAACCTATGTGACCACCAATGCGTTGGAAGGACTGAAGGTGGTCGACATCATCGAGAGGATCTATCAGCACCGGTAACAGGTTAGGCGGACTCCGTTCCGCCTTTAACAAGACTGGCGGACACGGCTCTGTCAATACAACAGGAATACCGGACTCCCCTTCATCCCAAAGGGTCCCTTTAGAAAAACGAAAAATAAAAAGTCCATGTGACTTGAATAAGACAAAGAAATCTTATTAATTGCGAATTGCAATCATCAAAATAATTAAAACACAGCAATAAATGATTCAGCAACTGAATAATAAAGAGGCCCTGCTTTCGGTAGTAGGGCTTGGTTACGTGGGACTCCCTATAGCCCTTGAATTTGCCCGGAAGATGAAAGTGGTCGGTTTCGATATCAAACCGGCCCGGGTGGAAAAAATGAAAAAACACATCGATCCCAGCAATGAGCTGGAACCGGAAGATTTTGAAGGGTGCGACATCGAATTTACGAGCAATCCGGAAGATCTGCGTAAGGCCAGATTTCATGTTGTGGCGGTTCCTACACCCATCAACAAGCATAATTTACCTGAGTTGAACCCCCTTCTGAGTGCCTCGCATGCTGTGGGCAAAGCCCTTAAAAAAGGCGATTACGTGGTTTTTGAATCCACCGTCTACCCCGGGTGTACCGAGGAGGATTGTGTGCCCATTCTTGAAGAAGAGTCGGGGCTCAAGCTCAACAGGGATTTTAAAGTGGGCTATTCGCCGGAACGGATCAATCCCGGAGACAAAGAGCATTCGCTCAGGAAAATCCTGAAGATCGTTTCGGGCAGTGATGAGGAATCCCTGGAAGTGATTGCCGGGGTCTATGGTTCCATCATTGAAGCCGGCATTCACCGGGCCAGTTCCATTAAAGTGGCTGAAGCCGCCAAAATCATTGAGAATACCCAGCGGGATGTGAATATTGCCCTGATGAATGAGCTGTCTCTGATATTTAACCGGCTCCACATCAATACCTATGAAGTGCTCGAAGCCGCCGGCACCAAATGGAATTTTCTGCCCTTCTTCCCGGGACTGGTTGGTGGTCACTGCATTGGGGTGGACCCCTATTATCTTACCTACAAGGCCAATGAACTGGGCTATCATTCCAAGATCATAAACAGCGGCCGGGTGATCAACGATGCCATGGGCCCTTATGTGGCCAAACAGCTGGTGAAACAGCTCATCTCCAAAGGGCATAAGATCAACGGGGCCAAAGTGCTGATCATGGGTGCCACTTTTAAGGAGAATGTCAGCGATGTCCGGAACTCCAAAGTCACAGATGTGTACAATGAGCTCCGTTCTTTCAGCGTGGATGTGGATGTGACCGATCCTTATGCTTCATCGGAAGAGCTGATGGAAGAATATGGATATGCATTGGCCGATGACATCGACAAAAAGTACCATGCCGTCATTCTTGCTGTGAACCACGATGAGTATATGAAACTGGACGAATCTTATTTCCAGTCCATCACTGAAGAAGATGCCCTCTTTGTGGATGTTAAAGGTGTTTTCCGGGAGCGGATTAAAGAAATGACTTACTGGAGTTTGTAAAACTCCGGGATACAGCGGCTTTTATGTCCCGCGAAAAACCAACCATATTGTTTCTGTTGCCGGTGGCTTTTAATCAAAAACCGGATGAACCCGGATTTCAGGTGCAAACCCGGAATTTCCGGACGGCGCTGGGATTTTTGACACCCGAATTGATAGAACGCGACATCCGTGTGGCATTGGTCTCTTTCAACAACACCGGAAAACAGGTGCAATATGGCAGAGCACATTTGAAAGACTCCGGTCTGGAGGACAAGGTCCGGGCCTTTTTTTTCAAACGCCTGATGGGGCGGGGCCATTGGTTTCCCCAGAGCATTCAGTTTCTGATGAATCTGGCGGGTCTGATTGGTGTGTTGATGAAAACCAGGCCCGGTGTGGTTTATGGCCACAATGATGTGGGAGCTTTGTTTGGGGGGCTTATGAAACTTTTTTTCCGCTATCGCCTTGTATATGACATGCGGGGCGACCGGGTGAATGAAGTGGAAGTTCAGGGTACACCCAAATGGCGGATTGCCTTCTATTCCAGGATCCAAAAGTATTGCATCAATTCTGGTGATCTGGTGTTAACCGTCTCCAGGAAGTTTGAGAGGCTTCCTCCCGGGAAATACCACATTCCGAAGTTCAATTTTTTCGATGCCCGGCTATTTTATTACCATGCGGATGAAGCTGAGCAGATGCGCCGTGAGCTAGGACTGGAAGACCGGTTTGTATTGGTATACAGCGGCACTGACAAATACTACCAGATGGTGCCAGGCATGGTGGCTTTCTTTGCGCGGTTTCTGTCTTATTGCCCGGATGCTTTTCTGATGATCAACACCCCTGTTCCCTCTCCGGTTTTTGCTGAAGAGCTTCGCCGTCAACAAGTGCCGGAATCGGCTTACGGGATGTTTCAGCCGGGCCAGGAAAATCTGAACCGCTATCAGATGGTTGCAGATATGGCTTTGTTGCTTCGCCAGGACCTTCCTTTAAATCACCGGGCCTTCCCCACCAAATTTTCGGAATACCTGGGAAGTGGACTGCCTGTTCTGGTCTCGCCTTACGTGCCTTCAATTGCAGAGATGGTGGCAGAAAACGAACTTGGCGTCATTTGGGATTTGCATGAACCCATGGAAACCCTCTTCCCCCGGATTCAAGAGTTTCGCAACAATCATTCCGCAAGGTTGCGATGCGCCTCTTTTGCCCGGGAGCATCTTTCCTGGCAGGCCAATTCTTCGCGAGTGGCCAGTATCCTGAAATCCATGTGCCCATGAGCGTCCCCGAAAAATACCGGAAGGCTTTGTGTGTGCTCAACTTTTCGGGCCGTTATGGCGGGGCTGAAAAACGCTATGCCACCCTTTTCAGATATCTTATTGATCAGGGGTCTGATCATTATTTGATCATCAACCGAAGCCTGTTCCGGAAGTTTCTCGATAACCGGTTGCTGGTGTCCGATCCACGGGTCATTGTCTTCAATGACAACACGGAGAAAGACGCAAATCAAGAGGTCAGAAGGGCAACATCTGGTGAAACCTCACTGTTAGAAAATCGACGAACAGGATGGCGCTTATTTTTTGGGCGGTTAAAGTATTTCCTGAAAACCATGTTCATGTGGATGAGGTTTTCAGTGTTTTTTATCACCGGGGCAAGGAAGCTCGGCATAAAAAAACTTTATGGTGTATGGCAGGGGGGCATCTGGACATGGATGTGGTGCCGTTTTCTGGGCATCAAACTGATCTATAGCGTGAATGCCAGCGAAAAACTGATGTTGTACCCGCAGTGGTACAAATTTTTTGACAGCCAGTATTATGTATTGAAACACGCCCATGTGGTTGATTTTTTGTCCCCTGCTTTGCTGATGACCTACCAGGCTGAAATGGGACCACTGATGAAAGGGAAGTCAGTAATTACCCCCAGTAGTTTTGTTGATACCGGCCTGTTTTTCCCCCAATATCCTAAGCAGCCCAAAGTGGTGTTTCTGGCTCGCATGGAGGCTTTAAAAAATCCCCGCTTGTTTGTGGATGCCGTTGCCGCATTGAAAAAGGAAGAGCTTCCCCGTGATGCAATCTTTTATATGGCCGGGAGTGGGCACTTGTTCTCTCAGATTCAGGAGGAAGCCGGCGACCGGGGGCTCGATAACATCATTTTCACGGGGCATCAATCCCGTCCGTGGCAATTGCTTCGCGATGCTTCTGTATTTGTGTCTCTGCAGGCAACGGAAAATTATCCCAGTCAGGCCCTTATGGAAGCCATGGCCTGTGGCTGCGCCATAGTGGCTACGGATGTGGGGGAAACCCGGCGCCTTGTCTCCGAGCGGGAAGGGTTGCTGGTAAAGCCCTCAGCAGCGGAAGTGGCCCGGGCCATAAAAAAACTGTTGAACAATCCCGCTCTTTGTCAAGAACTGGGGCGAAACGCTAGTGACAAGATCAGGCGTGCGCATACCATTGAACAATTTGCCGGTTGGTATTGCTCCTTAATGGATGAAAAAGTGCCATCTTTGCAGATTATTTTGAAAAATGAAACAATCCCTACAAGACCAAAACCTTTTTGAACTCGAGAACCATCCCGTTGGCAGTCTGATGTGGCGCTACTTCTGGCCTGCATTTATTGGTGTGATGGCCAATTCGTTGTACAACATCATCGACCGGATCTTCATTGGTCAGTATGTGGGGGCCGAAGCTTTGAGCGGCATCACGGCTGTTTTCCCGGTAATGGTGATCATGATGGCTTTCGGGATGTTGATCGGCATAGGGGGGAGTGTCCGGCTTTCACTGAACCTGGGGCGAAAGGATTACGACCGGGCCCGTCTGGTTGTGGGCAATGTGGTGGTATTGGTCATTGTTGTTTCTGCGTTTGTGACCATTCTTGGCTTTGGCATTAAAGACCCTATGCTTCGGATGTTCGGAGCCACCGACACCACCATTCGTTATGCCAACGATTATCTCAATTTTATCCTTTGGGGCGTTGTGTTGCACGAGTTTGGCTTCTCGCTGAATGCGTTGATCCGGGCTGAGGGGAATGCCCGCATTGCCATGTATAGCATGCTCATTAGCGCCGGGGTGAATATTCCTCTGGAT
>JBNJDH010000069.1:0-11085 GCA_051744695.1 Bacteroidota bacterium
CGCATTCCTGGCCGGCCTTTTTACTGTTCTGAACAAAATCATGATTGTAAAGCATCGCCCTCTGCTCATCAGCTTTTATGAAATGGGCGGTGGCTTTGTAGGCATTACTTTGTTTATGTGGCTGAATGGAACATTTGGTAAAGGCCTCCAAATACCGTTATGGAGCGACTGGCTTTTCCTTCTCCTACTGGGTGTGGCTTGCACCGCCTATGCTTTTGCCACCAGCGTGAAAGTGATGCAGGTCTTATCGGCCTACACCGTTGTGCTGACCATTAATATGGAACCCATTTACGGCATCTTATTGGCATTCGTCTTTTTTGGTGAGTCGGAACTGATGTCAGCAGGATTTTATTTGGGTACGGTAATCATCCTTGCAGCGGTCTTTTTATTCCCGGTCATAAGCAGAAAACTGTATGCCCGTAAAGCCGAATAACTTCACGGGCAATTGCTGGTTGCAGCTGATGAGCTGGTAAATTCACATCATCCTGAAATTTTATTCCGGGCCTGCAGCAATCTTTCCATGGCCTGTTCAATCACCTGGCGGGGTGATGCCACGTTAAGACGCTGAAAACCAACCCCCTGTTTTCCAAAAGAGGGGCCGTTATTCAATCCCAAACCAGCCTCATCGACGATGAAACGTTTCAGTTGAATCGATGACATATTCCACTCGGAAAAATCAAGCCAGATCAAATAGGTTGCTTCGGGCTTGTGAACTTTCACTTCAGGCATATTTTCCCGGATAAAATGGATTACATATTCGGTATTGCCCTCAATATAGGCCAATAGATCATCCAGCCAATGATGCCCTTGTTGATAAGCGGCTTTGAGGGCTTCAGCGCCAAACATATTTCCCGTATGAAGATGCCAGGCAAACAATTTCCGGTGCATGGCCTTCCATATATCTTTGTCGGGGGTTACCATATATGCGGTGTTGAGTCCGGCAATATTAAACGTTTTACTGGGGGCCATGAGGGTAATGGTATTCGTGGCAATCCGGGAACCTAAAGAAGCCAGGGGAATGTGTTTGTGACCAAAAAGCATCAAATCGGCATGAATCTCATCGGATACCACCAAAACATTGTTTTTCAGGCAAATTTCACTAAGTGCTAAAAGTTCCTCTTCGGTCCAGACCCGTCCGACGGGATTATGGGGATGACAAAACAACAACATTTTCACTTCGGGCTCTGCCGTGATCTTGTCAAGATGCTCAAGATCCATCCGGTAACCATCCGGCGTATTAACCAGGGAATTTTCTTCTAACACCCGGTCATGGTCCTTCACCACATCAAAAAACGGTGGATAGACAGGTGGCTGAATCACCACCTTGTCGCCGGATTCAGTGAATGCCTGAACGGCAAGAATCAATGCGGGAACGACTCCCGGCATATATTCGAGCCATTCTCTTTCTACCTCCCAATTATGACGTTCTTTCAACCACTTGACAATGGCATCGTAAAATGCTTCATCCCGCGCAGTATATCCATACAACGGATGAGCGGCACGTTCCTGTATGGCCTGACTCACTGCCGGCGGAGCAGGAAAATCCATATCGGCCACCCACAAGGGCAAAACATCGTCACGTCCGAACAACTTTTTCCGAAGTTCAAGCTTCAGGGCATTGCTACCCGAACGGTCAATAATCTGGTCAAAATCCATCATGGTCTTTTTACATTTGACTTAAGCAAAGAGTCCGCTTCGAAAAATCAAATTCCCAGCAAAGAGAAAAAGATTTTTCGGAACGGACTCAATATCAATAAATTTTAAGAATGTTTCTCACATTCGAAAATATCGTGTCTTAAATTATTCAGATAAGTTCAGCAGAATCTCTTCTGTGGCTGTATTACCAGCTTCATCTTCCACTTCAAGTGTGAGGGTATATTCTCCGAATTTGATATCGGCAGGAACAGGTCCAAAAGGTTTACGGGTATCTTCCTTCTCCTCAAAGTCATAATTTTCCCCTGAAAGCGAAACTTCAACGGTATCAGGCGCCCATGGATCATCATCAATTCCTTTCAGGGTCCCTTCACCGTCCTCCGAAGTGGATTTAAGCTGATCATCATTCATCACCACGGCTGAAGATTCATTTTCGGTATATTCAAGAGTTATCGTACAAAGACTCAGGGCCACATTGTCACTGAGGGTCCCCTCCACGATCAGGTCGCCAGTACCGGGTACAATCTGGTCGCCTTCGGAAGGTTTGGTAATATCAATGACAGGATCCGAAGTATCTTTCGGATCATCATCATCACTGCCACAGGCAACAAACGAAAGGGCCATAATGCCAGCTACCAATTGAAAAAGGAGAAATCGTGTTGAAAAAAACTTCATAAAACCAAGATTTATTTTATTAAACATTGTGAATTTTGGAAATACTTTTATTGCTTATATTCCTGATATACTTGTTTTACACCTTCCTGCAACGAAATGGAAGCCTGAAATCCGAGGGCATGAAGACGCGATACATCCAGCAATTTTTGGTAGGTACCATCCGGCTTCGTATCATCCCAGCCAATGCTTCCGGCAAAACCGGTTACATCTTTCACCAATGCCGCAAGTTCAGCAATGGACAGATCCTCACCAACCCCGATATTTATGTGGGTATTGCGGACTTCATCCCATCCTCTTGCTTCGACAATATCCTGAAATGCCACCTGATTCATGATGTGAACACAAGCCCTGGCAAGATCTTCGGAGTGAAGAAATTCCCGGCGGGGCTTTCCCGAGCCCCATAACAACAACTTCACATTCCCGTTTTCTTTTACAATACCAAAATCTTTGAGTTTTTGTTCAAGATTTTCCCCGGTCATTTCTGGATCTATTCCTTCTACGGGTCTTTTGCGAAAATCGTTGCGAATCGATTCCAAATCTTTCTCTGACAAGAGCCGGGCCAGGTGCATTTTTCGTATCAATGCCGGTAAAACATGAGAACCCAAAAGATTGTAGTTGTCGTTGGGCCCGTAAAGATTCGTGGGCATCACCGATATAAAATCCGTGTTGTATTGCAGGTTGTATGATTCGCACATCTTCATTCCGGCAATTTTGGCAATGGCATAAGGCTCATTGGTATATTCCAGCGGCCCGGTCAAAAGATGCTCTTCCCTCATGGGCTGTGGGCATTCCCGAGGATAGATACAGGAACTTCCAAGAAACAGCAATTTTTTCACACCATACCGCCATGCTGCATGGATCACATGGTTTTGAATCTGAAGGTTTTGATAAAGAAACTCCGCCCGGTAAATATTGTTGGCCATGATGCCCCCTACTCTGGCTGCCGCAAGAAACACATATTCGGGACGTTCGATTTCAAAAAAAGTATTTACCGCATTCGCATCAAGGAGATCAAGTTCTGAACGGGACCTAAGCAAAAGATTGTTATATCCCTGTTTTTTTAATTCTCTTGTAATTGCTGAGCCCACAAGGCCTTTATGCCCGGCTACGTATATCCGGCTGCGATTGTCCATCATTCGTAATAGTTTAGCGTTGTATATCCGCCATCGTTCAAATACCTGTCACGTTTCATCAACTCTATATCCGACTTCATCATATCTTTAACCAAACCATTCAGATCATAAAGAGGCTCCCATCCCAAAACTTTTTTGGCTTTAGAAGGGTCCCCGATCAAAAGATCCACTTCGGTGGGCCGAAAATACCCGGGGTCAACCTCCACTACACATTTCTCTTTTTCAACTTGAAAATCCGGATTCTGACAAGATACAACGTAAGCTTTTTCCTCTACTCCTTCCCCACGGAATTCAATCTCCATACCGGTCTCTGCAAATGCCATTCTCACAAACTCCCGAACCTCAGTAGTCACGCCCGTGGCAATCACAAAATCTTCGGGGGAATCCTGTTGCAGCATCAGATGCATAGCTTTTACGTAATCCTTAGCATGGCCCCAGTCGCGTTTGGCTGATAAATTACCCAAATACACCTTGTTCTGAAGTCCCAGGGCAATTCGTGCCACGGCACGGGTAATTTTCCGGGTTACAAAAGTTTCCCCCCGTACAGGGGATTCATGATTAAAAAGAATCCCATTGCAGGCAAACATCCCGTAAGCTTCGCGATAATTGATCGTTGTCCAGAAACCATAAAGCTTGGCAACAGCATAAGGAGACCGAGGGTAAAATGGTGTTTTCTCGGTCTGCGGTACTTCCTGCACCAGCCCATAAAGCTCGCTGGTAGAAGCCTGGTAAAATTTGGTTTTTTTGGTCATCCCCAGCAGGCGGATGGCTTCAAGGATCCGAAGGGTTCCGAGTCCATCTGTATTGGCAGTATATTCAGGCGTGTCAAAACTGACCTGAACGTGCGACATGGCCCCCAGGTTATAAATCTCATCGGGCTGGACCTCCTGAATAATGCGAATCAAATTGGTGGAATCGGTCAGATCGCCATAATGAAGAAAAAAATTCCTGTGTTCAACGTGAGGATCCTGATATAAATGATCGATGCGTTCGGTGTTAAACAAAGAGCTGCGTCGCTTAATGCCATGAACGATATAACCTTCTTTCAGCAGATATTCTGAAAGATAAGCGCCGTCCTGGCCGGTTATGCCGGTAATGAGTGCTACTTTGGACATGATGTTAGTAAATGGTTAAATTTGATATTTTGATTAAAAAGTGCAAAACTACAACAATAAATAAGGAGACTCAAGGGTTTCGTTTATTTCCGGGCAGATCCGAGATTATCCCAGTACCATTGAATCGCTTCTTTAAGTCCATCACCTACTTTGTAAACGGGGTTATACCCCAGCAAACGCCCCGCTTTATCAACCGAGGCGAGCGAATGAGGTACGTCGCCCTGTCGTGGTGGTCCGTACTTTACTTCAACGTTTTTAATGGACGGATCGTATTCCGACAGCAAATTTTTTAAATGACCAAGAAGTTGGTTGAGAGATGTCTGCTCACCACAAGCCACATTGTAAACCGTATTTATGGCTTCAGGATTCTCCGTTGTGGCTGCCAGTTCATTGGCCTGTACCACATTGGCTACATAGGTGAAATCACGTGAAAATGAACCGTCACCGTTCACAACCGGTGATTCTTTAGCAATCAGGGAACTGACAAATTTGGGAATCACGGCTGCATAAGCGCCATTCGGATCCTGACGGGGGCCAAAAACATTAAAATACCTGAGACCAACCAGTTCCATTTGGTAAAGTTTCACAAACACATCAGCATAAAGTTCATCCACATATTTGGTAATGGCATAGGGAGAAAGGGGCTTTCCGATGTTCTCTTCCACCTTGGGCATTTGCTCGCTGTCGCCATAAGTCGAGGAGCTGGCTGCATAGACCAGGCGTTTTACCCCTTCATCTTTTGCAGCCACGAGCATATTAAGGAAGCCCCCGATGTTGACATCATTGGTGGTAATGGGATCATTAATTGAACGGGGCACCGAACCGAGCGCGGCCTGGTGAAGCACAATGTCAACATCTTTTACTGCCCGGCGGCAGGCTTCCAAATCCCGAATGTCTCCTTCCATCATATTAAAGGAAGAAGCAGAAAGAAAAGGTTCAACATTGACTTTTTTTCCTGTGGAAAAATTATCAAGGCAAACAACTTCGTTATTCTGAGTCAGCAGTTTTTCAATAATATTTGAACCAATGAAACCGGCTCCGCCGGTCACAAGGACTTTTTTCCCGGATATTGTTTGCATCAGTTTTTTAGATTTGAATTTCCGTCAAATTTGCAAAAAAAAAGCGGCCACCGCCGCTTTTTTTTGACATACATTCCTTTTTATTTGGCATAATTTACTGCCCTTGTTTCCCGAATCACGGTAATTTTAACCTGACCCGGGTAAGTCATTTCAGTTTGGATTTTACGGGCAATATCTTCCGACAGCTGATCAGCCTCCTGGTCACTCACCTTTTCACTGCCAACAATGACCCGCAACTCGCGGCCCGCCTGTATGGCATAAGTTTTCAAAACACCGGGATACGACAAGGCCAGTTCTTCAAGATTTTTCAGTCGCTTAATGTAAGCTTCCACTACTTCTCGTCTGGCGCCGGGCCGTGCCCCGGAAATGGCATCACAAACCTGAATGATCGGAGAGATCATGCTGTTCATCTCCACTTCATCATGGTGTGCCCCGATTGCATTGCAAATCTCGGGTTTTTCCTTGTATTTCTCCGCCAGTTTCATTCCAAGGACCGCATGTGGTTGTTCCGGATCTTCATCACTTACTTTTCCGATATCGTGCAGAAGACCAGCCCTTTTCGCTTGTTTGGTATTAAGTCCGAGCTCTGAAGCCATAATGGCACAAAGATTGGCTGTTTCCCGGCTATGCTGCAAAAGGTTTTGCCCATAAGAAGAACGGTATTTCATTTTCCCAATGAGCTTAATCACTTCTGGATGAAGCCCATGAACCCCAAGGTCTATGGCCGTCCGTTTCCCGTTTTCGATCATCTCCTCTTCCACCTGTTTGCGGACTTTATTCACAACCTCCTCGATGCGTGCAGGGTGAATCCTTCCGTCGGTCACCAGTTGATGCAGGGCCAAGCGGGCCACTTCCCGACGCATGGGATCAAACCCTGAAAGGACAATGGCTTCAGGTGTATCGTCCACAATGATTTCCACACCGGTGGCAGCTTCCAGCGCCCGGATGTTCCGTCCCTCACGGCCAATGATCCTTCCCTTGATCTCATCTGAATCAATGTGGAAGATGGTTACGGAATTTTCAATAGCCGTTTCGGTGGCAGTCCGCTGTATGGTCTGAAGCACAATCCGCTTCGCCTCTTTATTGGCATTGATGCGGGCCTCGTCCATGATGTCGTTGATATAAGACATGGCCTCAGTTTTGGCTTCAGCTTTTAATGATTCCATCAGCATTTCTTTGGCCTCCTCGGCCGACATGCCCGAAATGGCTTCCAATTGTTCCACCTGACGTTTATGGGTCCGGTCCAGGTCTTCATTCTTTTTCTCAACCAACTCCATTTGCTGGTTCAAATTTTCCCTGATGGCATCGGTCTCCTTCTTTTTTCGCTGGAGTTCCTCCATTTTCTGGGAAAAATTGTTCTCTTTCTGCTTAAGCTTATTTTCAGCAGCCACAATTTTAGAGTTGCGGGAATTGATCTCCTTTTCATGCTCAGCTTTAAGCTGAAGGAACTTTTCTTTGGCCTGAAGGATCTTATCTTTTTTGATCACTTCGGCTTCCGCTTCCGCTTCACGGATAATCCTCTCGGAGCGTGACTTAAATACCTTATATATGAGCAACCACGCTACTCCGCCTCCGGCCAGGAAAACCCCGGCCAGTATAGCTATTTCCATTAATTCCATTGTTACCAATTTATAGTGTTTAAAACAAAAAAACCGCAACCTTGTCCTGAAACTATATACACCAGCATTGTCTGTGCCAATGCGTTCAGGATAAAGTGCGGGTACTTTATATATTTGATGCTAAATCGCTTATTCTTCTTCAGCTAAAATTGCATCCAGTTTATCGTTTAAGTCCTTTACGGCATCTACAATCGGTGAATGATCATGTTTACTTTCAAGTTCCAACATTTTAATAACAAACTGCAATGAAGCCATGGCCAGAAAATCCTGGACATCCTTGTCATGATACCGCTGTTTATACTGTAAAACTTTGTCATTAATAAGGCGCGCAGCCTTCCTGATCTTCTCCTCATCTTCCCTGTCCACACGCAGCGGATAATACCTGTCTGCTACATTTACCCTTATGGAAAGCTTGTCATCCATTTAATGTACTTAACGATTCAAAAGTGCAATACACTTGTCAATTTCCCGCACGATCTGATTGATCCTGTTCCTGGTTTGTTGAACATCTTCCGAGGAAGTACCTTCAAGTACTTTCCCCATTTTAACGTTGTTGAATTGTTCCTCAAGTTCCGTTTTCGAATCCACTGCCTCCTTCAACTGCTGGGTCAATTGAGAAACTTCGTTGCGCAACATTTCGTTCTCACGTCGCGCATTGCGATACAATTCAGCCAACCGGTCAATCCGTTTTCCTAATTCAACAACCATTTCTGTGTTTGGATCAACCATTGTTAAAATTCCTTTGTTTGTTATATACTTTCATCTCAAAGGTCAGGAAAATCCCCTTTGAGCTTTTACGTATTGAAAGGCATAAAATGCCTCCAATATTGTTTAAATTTCTTACAAAATTAACGTTGTTTCAAAATTACTCAAAATCCCCGGGAAAAAAATTCTTTCAACGGGTTTTTCAACAAAAAAACGCAGAGATCCGGAAAATGTTTTTCCAATCTCTGCGTCTGCAAGGAACTAAAATTGATATGTTAATAATCCATGCTGAAGGTTATCCCTCCTTTTATCCATCTTCCGGGTCTTTCCAGTTCACCCATATCGAAATATTTCTTATCGAACAAATTGGTTGCTTCGGCATAAAACTGCCAGTTTCCCTCCTGCCACATCATCCGGATATCGGTTAGCCAATAGGGCTTGTATTCAATGCGGACATCATCTTCAGAACGAATAAAATGCCCTTCCCTGTCCTGAAAAAGGAAATTCCAGCGGACCGATAGCGACTTCCAAACCTGGTGTTGAACGCCAATGTTGGCTTTATGACGCAGGTGATTCAGGACATAAACGGATTCATATCCTTCATCTGCCTTTTTGTCCTGGTCGAGCCAGGCATAGCCAAGTTGGATCTTTTCCAGAAGCGGAAGCCCGATCTCGCCCGGGAACAAACTGGTTTCCAATTCAATGCCCCGCGCGTTGATCCTGTTCACATTGGAGGTGGTATAAACATCTTCGCCTTGTGTGCGCCCCCAGTCGATCAAATTTTCTCCCCGGCGGTAAAAACCAGTGACATGCCCGGTCACAAAAGAAGATACATATTTGATTCCCGATTCAAGGGTTGAAGACTCTTCGGGCTCCAGATCAGGATTGCCCTCATTGGTGGGACCATCATAAAAAAGATCGGTAAAAGTGGGCATGCGGAGCGACTTGTTGTAACTGGCCAGCCACTTTAAATTTGAAGAAAACCAATAACTCATGTCGATGCCCGGAAACCATTGAAGGGAATAATCGAGGCCCGAGTTCATATTGGCCATAATTCCTCCGGAGACCGACCAGTTACCGGCTTTAAAATTATGCTCAAAAAAGAGAGAGGCATTGTTGCGGTTGTAGCTTTTGGTGAATTCTTCTCCGGGTTCACCGGGTACCTCGAGCGTTTCATCCATGTCATTCCCAATATTGTTGCTCCAGATGTTTTCGGCCCGTATCTCACCTCCAAAAGAGGTTTTGCCCCATTGCCAGGGCAAAGTGGCATTGATACCGCCTCCCAACACATCCGTGAGATGATAATTGTGCCCTCCATACCAGGAAGGAGCCTCATGAGAATTCCGGAAAAGCTCGAACCGGTCGTGATGGCGGCGCCAGTAAATCCGTGGTTTGACCTTAATTGTTTCGCCGGTTTCGAATCCGAGAGAAGCAAATAAAGTGCGGGTTTCTTCAAATTGATCGGGATAATCAGAGGAGTAAAAGGCATTGGCCCCAAAAGCTTTGTTGGTATAGCCGGTCTGAAAATTCAGCTGGTCATTATTTTTCTGGTAGCGAAACTGATAGAAGAGATTGAGGCGATCAAAATCGGTGTTTTCAATATACCCGTCACTGGCGCCTTTATTGGCTGAAAGATAACTTGTAGTTGATCCGGCGTTGTGGTTGATCGTTGCGCCGGTATCATACAACCCATTTTCACCGGTCATGACCTTGGCCTTAACCTGGTTTTGAGGAGAGGTGCCGGTGATGATGTTTATGGCCCCGCTGAAAGCATTGGGTCCGTAAACCCGGGAAGAAGGACCTTTGAGCACTTCGATGCGATCGATGCTGCTCAAATCGACCGGTAGATTTAAATTGTGGTGACCTGTCTGGGGATCGGTAATGTTCACGCCATTGAGCAAAACCATCACCTGGTCGAATGATCCTCCCCGGACACTCAGGTCTGCCTGAACGCCCAGAGGCCCGCGTTCACGAACATCCACGTTCATCATGTTCTTCAGGAGCCCCTGGACACTCTGCACGGGCATGGCATCGATTTGGCTCCTGGGGATCACCGTGACCATTCTTCCCACCTCCGAGTACAGAGCCGGAGCCCGGTGGGCCGAAACTTCCACCTCGGCAAGACGGATTTGATTGGCAATGGAAGAGGTGTCAGTTTGTGCAAAGGTGTTCAAGTATCCAAGGCACATAAAATAGACACTGGCCAGGGCAGCGATCTTCACCTCACGATGAAGGGTATTAAAAACAGAGTAATTCTGATGTTGCCAGCGTTTAAACACCAGCTTTGGCATTAGAGATAAAAACTTTTTGATGTACATGATAAATGGTTTTAGTTATTAAAAATTTGGTTGATAGTAAGAAGTAATTTAAAGGCAGTAGTTGATCAGGCAGAAGGCAAAAGGCAGTCTGAAGATCAAACACCTAACGTAAAATACTTATTATCTGCTAAATATTGCATAATGAATTAAATTTGAAACCTGATGACCTGATTTGCCCCCACAAAAAACCCTCCCCGGAAATACCGAAGAGGGTCAATATCATTAAACTCATCAAAAAACAATGAGCAGGCAAACCTATTTTTTGAAATAATCCTTTGCCTCGTCATTTGGGATCATTTCTTCCCGAAAGGTATAAGATCCGCTTTTGGACGACTTCACCATTTTAATGACTTTGGTGTGTCCTTTTCCGGCCCCTTTCTGTACCGATGCTACTGATTTCTTAGCCATGGTTCACAATTTTATTTGATTTCACGATGAACGGTATAACGCTTCAGAATGGGGTTATACTTTTTTAATTCCAGACGGTCCGGGGTGTTTTTACGATTCTTGGTACTGATATACCTGGAAGTCCCGGGCACTCCGCTGTTTTTATGTTCAGTACATTCAAGAATGATCTGAACGCGGTTTCCTTTAACTTTTTTTGCCATGATTTACCCTCCGTTTTTTAATATTTTGAAATATGACCCTTCTTCTTAGCTGATTCAAGAGCGGCTTTCACACCTACCTTATTGATCAGCCTAAGGCCGGCAGCGGAAACTCTCACGCTAACCCAGCGATCTTCATCGGGTAAATAGAATTTCTTCTTGAAAAGATTTGGGTTAAACCTG
>JBNJDH010000070.1:0-10894 GCA_051744695.1 Bacteroidota bacterium
GCCCTGGAGACCATCGGGCCCGCCGGACCGATCGAGAGACGTAGATGTGGTTTTGGTTGGTGATTCTGCATCCAATGTGATGGCCGGGCACGAAACTACCCTTCCAATTACTCTTGATCAGATGATTTATCATGCCTCTTCTGTGGTAAGGGGTGTCAAGACTGCCCTTGTGGTTGTGGACCTGCCTTTTGGTTCTTACCAGGGAAACAGTCTGGAAGCCATTCATTCGTCTATTCGCATTATGAAAGAGTCGGCTGCCGACGCTGTCAAAGTTGAGGGTGGAGCTGAAATCATCGATTCGGTCAAGCGAATTCTCTCGGCAGGTATTCCTGTGATGGGGCATCTTGGATTGACGCCGCAGTCCATTCACAAATTCGGTACTTATTCCGTACGTGCCCGTCAGGAAGCCGAAGCTCAAAAACTTGTTGAAGATGCGCGGCTGCTTGAAGAGGCTGGCTGTTTTGGGATTGTTCTGGAGAAAATTCCTGCTGAACTGGCAAAGAAAGTGGCCTCGGAACTGAAAATTCCGGTGATTGGCATTGGAGCTGGAAATGGTGTGGACGGACAAGTGCTTGTTTTGCACGATATGCTTGGCATTAGTCAGGCTTTTTCGCCCCGTTTCCTGAGACGGTATCATAATCTTTATGCCGAAATTTTCGGCGCCGTCGGTAACTATGTGGAAGATGTGAAGGCAGAGGATTTTCCCAATGATAGAGAACAATATTAAGAGGTGCTCCGGAAGTGAAATGATAATTAAAAGTTTATATGGATTTACAGGTGCTCTATGAGGACAACCATCTGATTGCTGTTAATAAAACCGGATCGGATCTTGTCCAGGGAGATGAAACCGGGGATGAGCCGCTTAGCGAAAAGGTTAAAGCTTATATCAAGGAGAAATATAATAAACCCGGTGAGGTTTTTCTGGGGGTGGTCCATCGGCTCGACCGGCCTGTAAGCGGGGTCGTGTTGTTTGCCCGCACCAGCAAGGCCCTTAGCCGGATGAATAAATTGTTCCAGGAGAAGGATGTCCGGAAAATATACTGGGCGGTGGTTAAAGAATTGCCCCCTCAGGAGGAAGGGGAATTGCGTCACTTTATGCTGAAAGACAGCAACAAGAATAAATCGTATGCCTTGCCTAAAAAAAGGCCCGGCTCCAAAGAAGGAATTCTGGATTACAAAATTATCTCCAGTACTTCCAACTATCATTTGTTGGAGGTGAATTTGAAAACCGGCCGTCATCATCAAATCCGGAGTCAATTGACAAAAATCGGATGCCCCATAAAGGGCGATTTGAAATACGGCTTTCCACGTTCAAATCCCAACGGGGGTATTTCATTGCATGCCCGCCGCATTGAATTTGTGCATCCCGTGAAGCAGGAGCCGGTTGTTGTGGAGGCACCTGTTCCTAAAGATGACAATCTCTGGAGGGAATTTGAAAATGTGATGAAAGGCTAAACTAAAATTCCATGGGGATTCCAATGGAATGTAAAATGGTTCGCTCCTTTAGCTGGTAAGGTTTTGTGCAGGGGCATCCGGGTTTTGTATAATCGGTTGTTCCCTATCGTTCAATTTTTGAATTAATGCCGGGGTTTCTTTGTCATTATCTTTAAATTCAGCATGATTATTTAAATGATTGCAGTTTTCATGGTTTGATGGTTTATTTTTTTGAGACATTTCCTTTAAATTGATAAACGATGCCGAATTTGGCGAAGCTTGATCCTGGTTCTTCAAATCCGGATTGGTTGTAAAAATCTTCATAAATCTGGCTTCCACGGTATCCTTCGATATAAACACCCAGTTTAGAACCATTGTCAAACGTTAGGGGAGTTGCTGCTAAACCCACTGAAAAGCCGGCTGAAAATTTGTTTAATTCATATTCGGGAAGGTGATGTCCCGAATCGGAAGTATTAAGGATGTTGTACTGAAGGATCGGCCCCAGTTTTAGTTCCAATTGCCGGCCATATTGCGGGTGGGCGATTATTCCAAAATTCCATGTTAGCGGCATCATTAATTGAGTTAATTTCAGATCGCGTTCCCCGTGGAAGCCATACTCCGGGTCATTGTAAGTGAATGTTTGGCCGTTGTACATGAAGTCTATCCCGGATTCCACTGCATTGGTTTTTATAGGCACGGCAACTTTGGCCCCCAGGTTAAAACCTCTTTGTGTGGCGCCGCTGAAGGCATCAACATGAGTGCCGGGCTCATTAACAATGTCGGTGTTTTCGGTAATTCCACCCTTATTGGTGCCTGCCTGAATCTTGAATTCGGCATCATGGGGAAGGGATGTTTCCCGGCCGGTTCCATAAGGCGCTCGACAACTACCAATACTTAGTAGTAGTAATAAAAGGGATGCGATTGTTCTTGTTTGCATAATTGTGTTTTTGATGCAAATAAAGAACAACCGGTTTTGGGGGAAGTCTCTTTTTCTAACAGAAGGGGCTCATTTAAATTTAAAGAGTTCGAAAAGAGGTCTCACTTTTTTGAGACCTCTTTGGTATACTCGCCCGGTGTAAGGCCTGTATGCTTTTTAAATACCCGGTTGAAAGTGGCTTTGGAATTGAATCCGCATTCGTAAGCAATACCCAGTAATGTGATATTTTGCTTTTCTTGGTTGCGACAGTGTTTCTTAAAGGCATCGATGCGGTATTGATTGATGAAGTCGAAAAAGTTTGAATTCAAGTTGCCGTTAAGAATTCCTGATAAATATTCGGGTGTTACTGATAGCTGACTCGCCAGTTGGGCAAGATTTAATTCTGGGTTTAGATGAGGTTGTTGCTGTTCCATGTGCTGAAGCAGTTGCATTATAAACTTCTCTTCGGTCGACTCCAACGGGCCCCTCGAAGCAGGTTTCTCCTCCTTTTCCGGGAAATGCTGAATGTTATGCGAAGTGAAAATATTCCCCTGGCGCAAACCAAAGAAGCCCAACACGAGAATATAAATGGTTGCAATGGTAAATCCGGTTAGCTGAAGAAGATGATAGGGAAGCATATTGAAGAAAAAATCAAGAATATAGGTGAGGCTGATGGCGCCATAAAAAACCATGGCGGTGAACAATACAAATCGAAACCATCTTAGACAAAAATGGTCGATGAAGGAAAAGTAGCTTTTTATTTTCTTCCGGTACTGTTTAATGTGAACAAGAGAGTGGATAATATACGATTGAATAGAAATAAATATGGCCGCCACGATCAAGGGATACGACCAGTGTTCCTTGAAGAGTTGTTCCGAGTCGATTAATATTCTTTTTTCGGGAGGCACTCCGTAAGTCGACGATATCAAAAGCGTTATCACTAAAAGAAAAGGAGTGATATGTAAAAAATGGACGCTCTTTAATTTGAAATTCTCAGAGGTTAATGATTTTACATATAACCATATTAGTGGTCCATGCAACAATATAAATGGAGTGGAACTATTGATGAGAGCCGGAAAGGGATAACTTTTACTCCGGTTGTAAATTTCTACCCAACTCAAAAAGATGGTAAGTGCATTGAGCAATAAAATGGTGGCAAGTAATTTATCTGATATCTGTTTTTGTCGTTTGGTAAGAACAAGTATTCCCAGAAAAAAAGCCTCGAAAAAACCTATAATCAGCAGAAAATCAGCATTCATTTTATTGTGTTTGGGTTGTCGTAATGTGTTCGTTTGGATTTGTGTGTTAAATTTTTTATTTCTTCATTTCTTCAATCAGTTCCCGGATTTTTTCCTGGTCAATTTTTGATTGCGAAGCATCTGTGCCTGTCATTTTTTTGATCATAGCTTTTTCCAGGAAATTCATGTTCTCAAGTAAAAGCTCCCCCCCAACACATTTGCTGCTTCGCGCATGTTCCCTGAGAGTTGGAGGAAAGGCCTCTTCAAACTGGGGCCAGGCTTCTTTCTCGTACATGCAGCATAAAAACAGTCCTAACGGTTTTTCCAGAAGGATATCCATGTTTTTTACCAGGAATTTGTGGAGTTTTTTGGGGATCTTTCCCGTGTGAATGGAACTTCCTATGATGATTTTTTCAAAAGGCTTCAAATCGATCTTTTTGCTTTTTCTCAGGTTGATAAGCTCTGTCTCGTTATTTAACCCTTCTTGTATCATTTGAGCCACTTTTTCGGTGGTTCCGTGTTTTGTTGTGTAGATAATTGCGGTTTTCATACTTTTCAGATATTTTGTTCCAAAAATAAGAAATTTTTCTTCTCCCTATTTCTGCCTGGATGTGGAAGGGAGTGATTTTTTTGTAACTTGAATTCTGTTAAAGAAGTAGAAACAAAATATAATCTTCTGAAGATATGCGTCTTGTAAATGTTATTGTTGAACAGCTTGTCAGAGAGAATGTAAAATATGTCTTTGGTGTCACGGGCAAGGCCATTTCACCATTTATTGATGCCACCCTCGATTATGAAGGGATTGAGTTTATCCCCGCCAGGCATGAAAGTGGAGCCGCTTTGATGGCTTATGGTTATGCGCAGGGAAGTGGTCACATTGGTGTGTGTTGTGCCACCACTGGTGGGGGTTCCACCAATTTGACCACAGGTGTGGCGACTGCCTATATGAATTCCGTTCCCATGTTGGTTTTCACAGGTCAGGTGGCAACCGGGGAGTTTGGGAAAGGGGCTTTTCAGGAATCAACCGGTTTGGGGCAGACCATAAATGTAGTGGATTGTTTTAAAGCCATATCCAAAGAGAGCTTGTCTGTTCAAGACTCTGAAAGCATTCCTGATATTATTAATCGAGCTATTGATGTGGCTACTTCAGGCAGACGAGGACCGGTCCATATCAATCTTCCTTTTGATATTCAGCATTCGGATATACCATGTAACCTGTCGGAAAGAAAAACTGCTTCATATTCAAAGGAGGTCTCCATCAGCCAGGACCTGTTGAGGGAGACTGTAGCCCTGATTGGGGTGTCTCAGAAACCGGTCATCCTTATTGGTTGGGGAGGCGTTTTGTCGGGTGCTGCTCCTTTTTTGACTGAAATGGCTGAAAAACTGAATATTCCTGTTGCTACAACGCTTCAGGGTAAAGGGGCCATTGAAGAAAATCATCCCATGCATCTTGGCTATTTTGGGTTGTTTGGCCATCCTGTGGTGGCTGAATATATTTTTGAAGAGTGTGACCTTCTGGTGGCCGTGGGAACCGATTTTGATGAATTTACATCTTTCAACTGGGATGAGCGATTTCGAAAAAACAAAGACATTATTCAGATTGATATTGATCCCCGTGAGATTGGGAAAAACTATCCTGCCCGGATTGGCTTGCAGGGTGATGCCTTCGAAATTTCAGTTCAACTAAAGAAAATGTTGGATGAATCCGTGGTTGAGGCCAAGAAGCCATCCGGCGATGTGATCATGAAAAAAGTCAGGTCACAGGGACGGGTTATTAATCCCGAATCCTTAGAAGATAAAAGTGTTCCGTTTAAACCCCAGCGGTTGATGAAAGAAATAAGTGACCATGTGCCTGAAAACACGCTTTTTCTGGCTGACTCGGGGGCCCATTGTGTATGGGCCTTGCATTATTTGCCTGTTCGTCTGGTTGGCAGTTTTTTCCCCAATCAAAGCCTGGGCGCCATGGGGGCTTCGATATGTGCTTCCATGGGGGTGAAACTTTCGAAGCCTGAACATCCGGTGGTTTGTATCTGCGGTGATGGTGCTTTTTTGATGAACGGAAACGAGGTAGCTACAGCGGGGCAACTTCAGATTCCGGTGATATGGATCATTTTGAATGATGCAAAATATAATTTACCCGCCTTTTCGATGAAGAAACAATTTAACCGGACGGTGGGGGTTGAGTTGAATCACACCGATTTTTCAAAATTTGCTGAAGCTTTAAGTGTTAAAGGGTATCGGGTTGAAAAGCCGGGAGATTTGGCCGGTGTTCTTGATGAGGTGTTAAAGAGCAATCTTCCGGCCGTGATCGATTTGGTTATTGATCCGGATGAGGTCCCGCCTGTGGGTGCAAGAAAACTCAAGTAGCATACCATCTATTTTAATACACGGTAGCTTGAAATTTCCATTTCCGGGGGGTGAAAATGCGCCAAAAGAAATTCGATGAATGATGAAAAATTTTGAAAAATCGGAAATAATCAGGGAGGCTGCTTTTAACAAGAACGAAGCAAAATTCCTTTCCCGCGATGAGCAGATGCGGCTGAACAGTCAAATGAGAGAAAAACTGATGCGTTTTGTAAATGAAATGACATCAGAGGAAAACCGACCCGCGGCGATGAAATTGTTTGACAGGATGATGAATGAAATGCACGGCAAACGAATAAAAGATTTGTATGCCTACAGGAGAGAAGGAAACCATGTGGTCACACTGCTGTGCAATTCCATTCCCCCCGAGATTATTTATGCCATGGGGAGTTTTATTCCCGTGAGTGTTTGCATGGGGGCAGGAGAAGTGGAGCCTTATGCCGGGGAGGAAACAAAAGATATGTGTTCCATTACGAGGTCCATGACCGGGTTTCTGAAGACCGGTATGTGTGTTTTTTTCAATCTTGCTGATCATGTGCTGGCCTCCGACCTGTGTCCTAACGTAAAAAAAGTATCTGACATTGTTCGTGAATATTCGGATGAGTTTGAAGTCTATTGTCTGGAAACCCATAAAGATGAACAAGGTGAAATCAGCATTGATTCTCCCGGATTCAGGAATTGGGTGGACCGAGTTACCGAAGGAAAAGGCTTTGAAGTGGAGAGGCTTGTCGAATATGCAAAATTGTATTCAGAAATAAGGAAGAATTACAGAGCTGTGCTGGATACGCGAAAAAATCTCAATCCCCCTTTGAACGGGAAAAACAGTGTCTGGATCCAGCAAGTCGCCCTTGTGGAAGAACCTCATAAATTGCTGGAATCACTAAAGCAATTGTATGCAGAACTTATTCAAAATGTGGAAACCAATATCGGCTATGACCCGTATGGCACACAAAAACGGGTTATGCTTATCTCTCCGAGAATCATGCCTCCATTTGCAGAGGTTTACCGGGTGATCGAAGCCTGTCACGCTGTGGTTGTTTGTGAAGAAACCGATATGGGCATAACCAACATTGAATACCCAATTGATGATGTAATTGAGATGAGCAGGCAAGCCAAGCCCGATGTGGAGGAAATGGTAAAATACATTGCAGAAAGCCTTGATAAAACTTCTTCCTCTTGTATAGAGGCTTTTGATCCTATAAAGATTCTTAACAAGGTTGAGGATTTTCATGTGGATGCCGTGGTTGCGTTTTCATTTGATAAATGCCGAATTATGGAAGAGAAAACAAAAAACATTTGTCAAATGTTAATGAATAATGGCATTGATGCCATGACATTAAATGCCGGATATATAGAAATGTATCAAAACGAATATGCTTATAAAGATATGATCAAAAGGTTTCTGATGACATAAAAATTCTCTGCTATGACCACCCCCGGACGATCTCAAGCAAATGGCCCCGAAAAAAATGATTTCCCTCTAAATGGATTAGAAGCAGGTCAGGCTGTGGAAAACGCACTGTTTAAAATTATAAAAAAACTGGATTGTCAGGTGTTTGTTTGTCGAAAAAATGCCGAGGGTGAATATGTTGTGGTTTTTAGTGAAGGGCAAATTGCCGTTAAAAACAACATCTGTTCCGAACAGGTAAGGGGGGAAAGATTAAAAGACATCACCGGTCCTTATTTTTTTTCTCGTCTGAAGCCTAAGTATGACTGCGCCTTTGCAGGGGAAATCGTCACATACAAGGATTTTTTGTACGAAGGGAATTTTTTCTCGACCACCCTGATGCCCTTTACCCGGGATGAAAAAGGTCACGTTGTGGAGGTTTTGGGTGAAACTTATGATATCAGCCGCTTGTATGAAGTGGAGAAAAAGCAAAGAGAAAATACAGAATTTCTTGACCGAATCATTGAATACAACCCTTACAGTATTCAAATTCTTGATGCTGAAGGGCATCATCTCAGGGCAAATAAAGCTTTTTCCGAGCTTTTTGTTGCTCCCCCGCCAGACAATTGGTCCTTGTTCGATGACCCCGTGGTAAACGACAAGCATGGAGATAAGTTGAAAGAGATCATGGAAGGGCAGATGATACACACTCGGCAAACCTGGTACAACGCCCAGACCGTTAATTCGGAATCCCCCGATAACCCTGTTTGTCTCAATACTGTGATGTTTCCTGTTTTGTCTTCCGATTCTGGTGATTTGCAAAACATTATTGTGATGCATGAGGACATTACCGAACGAGTCAGGACGCGGGAAGCCCTCGAAAAAAGTGAGAAACACTTTAAGCATCTGCTTTCTTCCAATCCTGCTGTGATTTATACGACAGAAGCAGAATTCCCTCATCATTGTTCATTTATCAGTGAAAATGTCCACCGGCTCACGGGTTTTTCTTCCCGGGATTTTCTTGCCAATCCCGCCTTTTGGTGGGAGCAGGTTCATCCCGACGATTACCAAACAGTTCAGAAAAGATTGCCATTGACAATTGAAAGAGGCTATCATATTGCCGAGTACAGGTTTCGTTGCAAATCCGGTCAATATATTTGGATACTCGATGAGACAAGGTTAACTGAAGAAGAACAGGGAAAAGAATCAGAAATTATTGGGTATTGGATCGATATATCCATTCGAAAGCGAACAGATCAGGAGTTGATAACCGCTAAAGAAAAGGCAGAGGAATCCGACCGGTTAAAATCTGCTTTCCTGGCCAATATGAGTCATGAAATACGTACCCCCATGAACGGCATTCTGGGATTTGCAGAGTTGCTAAAAAACCCCAGGCTTTCGGAGTCGGAAAGGGAAGAATACACGGGTATTATTAAGCAGAGCGGAGATCGGTTGCTGGATATTATGAATGATCTGATCAGTATATCCAAGGTTGAAGCTGATCAGATGGATGTTCATGTTTCCGAAACAAATATATACAGAGACCTCGATTACATTTATCATTTTTTTGAAGGGGATGCACGGAAAAAAGAGCTTCAACTGATCGTGAGCTGCCCGCTTTCCATTGAAGAATCTGTGGTTTATACTGATAAAGGGAAACTTTATGCCATTCTCACCCATCTGATGAAGAATGCCATAAAATTTACCGAGTCAGGCAGAATTGATATTGGATGCCAGCGAAAAGGGGATTTCTTTGAGTTTTACGTAGAAGATACAGGGATCGGCATCCCCGCTTCCATGCAGGATTCTGTTCTCGAACGGTTTGTTCAGGTCGATACCGGGGCTGCCAGGAATTACGAAGGAGCAGGCCTTGGTCTTTCTATTGTCCGGGCTTATGTGGAATTATTGGGAGGCCGCATTTGGCTTGAATCGGAAGAAGGATCCGGTTCTGTGTTTTATTTTACCATTCCGGCGGTTCAACAGGCATCCGACACTTGATATTATCAGGCAATAACTCCTTTGGTGAGAATGATGTTCCCATATTTGGCCGTTTCTCCTGTCATTAAAACGGCAAAGGCATTTTTTGTCTCATTGTAAAATTCATACCGGGGCAATTTGCTTATGAGCGGAATAGATGAGCAGTGTTCCCGGAAACAAGCCAGGTATTGCTCTTCAATCGCAGGGTCTGACGTGTCTCCTTCTACCGGGGCCATCATCTTTACAGGATCTGGCACGAAGGTGTCGATTTCTATTAATGGCAAGAGGGCGTTCAGCAGGTCGGGTATTTGAATGCCATCGGCCCTGATAACTTTCGGGTTATATGTGTCGCCGGGGAAATGAGCGTCGGCGAGAACAATGGTGTCACCATGTCCCATTCGTGCCAGTGTTTCCAGTAGTTGAGGACTGAGCAGGGGAGAAATTCCTTTAAGCATGTGTATAATAAATTTTTGTTATAGTAAAAGGCCCGGGAATTCCGGGCCTGAAACTTACAACAAATGTTGGCGTGAAAAAGAAAATTTGAAAGTTGTTTTAAGCGATGGTGATGTCATTATTCAGGTATACATCCTGAATGAGGTTGAGCAATTCAACACCTTCTTTCATGGGGCGTTGGAATGCTTTCCTTCCTGAAATAAGACCTGAGCCACCGGCCCGCTTATTGACAACTGCCGTTTTAACCGCTTCGGCAAAATCACTGGCACCCGATGAAGCGCCTCCTGAATTGATCAGGCCGATTTTGCCCATATAGCAGTTGGCAACCTGATAACGGGCCAGATCAATGAGATGGTCTGATGCCAGTTTTTCGTACATATCGGGATGCGTTTTGCCAAACTTCAGTTCTTTAAAACCTCCGTTGCATGTAGGCAATTTTTGCTTAATTATATCCGCATTTATAGTGACCCCCAGGTGGTTTGCCTGACCGGTAAGATCAGCGGCGGTGTGGTAGTCTTCTTTTTCGGTTTTGAATTCACTATTGCGGGTGTAACACCACAAGACTGTGGCCATGCCAAGTTCGTGGGCATACTCAAAAGCTTCAGCGACTTCCACTAACTGGCGGTTCGACTCTTCGGAACCGAAATAGATGGTGGCGCCGACAGCTGCTGCACCCAGATTCCAGGCTTCTCTAACGCTTCCAAACATGATCTGATCGTAAGTGTTTGGATAAGTCAGCAACTCATTATGATTGATCTTAACCAAAAAAGGTATTTTGTGCGCGTACTTACGTGCATGAAGTGAAAGACCGCCAAAGGTTGTGGCAACTGCGTTACACCCACCTTCAATGGCCAGTTTAATGATGTTTTCCGGATCGAAATAGTCGGGGTTGGGACCGAAGGAACTGCCACCCGTGTGTTCAATGCCCTGGTCAACAGGTAGAATGGACAGGTAACCTGTGCCGCCAAGTCTGCCATGGTCGTAAATCCTTCCTAGGTTGATCAGGGTTTGGACGTTGCGATCACTGTTGACGAAAACTTCATCAATGGTGTCTGGCCCCGGTTTTTGCAAACGATCTTTAGATATTTTGGGCTGGTTAAATTCGAGCAAGGTAGCATCTTCACC
>JBNJDH010000071.1:0-10782 GCA_051744695.1 Bacteroidota bacterium
TGTTCCGTCGTTGGAATCGTTTCCGGAATTACTGACGTAATAATTTGTGGCGTTTCCTGAAAATGCAGCCATAAGAACGATAACAGCCACAATATAAAATTTTCTATTTAATGTACGCATACCCTTTTGAAGAGTAGCGTACCCCTCCATTACTAAGTTGTTCAACATGATAAATCAGAATTAAAAGCGGTAAAAAATTCGATTCAAAATCGTGTTGACAAATATAGAGGTGTGCTGTTGTTTCTACATAAATCTAAATACCTATTATAATATTATAAATGCTGATTATAGTATTCTAAATGCTGATTTTGGTATAGGTAAAATGCTGATTATTTAAAATTTACGGTGTTTATTACTGGTTGCAGGTTGCAGGTTACTGACTTCTCCTGATATATCTGCGACTTTGCTTAGCGTTCGTTGTATGAAAATGATTTGGCGTTTCAAATTTCAAGTTTCATTTTCAAAATAAGCTTTGTACCATTCAATAAATTTCGCAATTCCATTTTCGACCGGTGTTCCGGGTTTGTATCCCAGGTCATTTTCAAGGGCTGTTACATCAGCTTCCGTTTTGGGCACATCGCCGGGTTGCATGGGGAGGAATTCTTTTTTGGCGGTTTTGCCGAGAATATTTTCGATGGCGGCGATGTAGTCCATAAGGGGGACAGGGGAGGAGTTACCTATGTTATAAATTTTATAAGGAGCTTCTACATCTGGTGAGTCATTTTTTTGCACGCTGATCACCCCGTCCAGCGGTTTACCGGTGGCCACCCCTCCTTTTACCACCTCCCTCCGCCTGATGGCGGAGTACTCCTCCTGAGAGGAGGAGAAAATTCGTGCTGCTAAATTATTTTGTACTCCAACCGGAGGGTTATCTATTACTCTTGTTACACCCTCAATAATATCATCGATAAAGGTGAAGTCGCGGACCATGTTGCCGTTGTTGAATACGCTGATGGGCTGGTCTTCGAATATGGCCTTTGTGAACAGGAAAAGCGCCATGTCGGGGCGCCCCCAGGGCCCGTAAACGGTGAAGAACCGAAGCCCTGTGGTTGGCAGTGCAAACAGGTGGCTGTATGTATGCGCCATCAGTTCGTTGCTTTTTTTGGTGGC
The DNA here is from genome assembly GCA_051744695.1 of Bacteroidota bacterium. Lineage (GTDB taxonomy): Bacteria > Bacteroidota > Bacteroidia > Bacteroidales > Marinilabiliaceae > Marinilabilia. The sequence goes on from JBNJDH010000071.1 coordinate 1,111, forward strand.
CGCATACAGACTTATTGGGTGGTCAACATTGTCGCTTGTGCTCAGCGGCATTTTGGTGTTGTTGCCGTACACACTGGATGAACTGGCATAGGCGAGGTGTTTGATATTGTGGTGGCGGCAGGCCTCCAGTATGTTCATGAACCCTACTATGTTGCTGTTGATGTAGGCATGCGGGTTTTCAAGGCTGTACCGCACCCCGGCCTGGGCTGCCAGGTTGCAGACTTTGTCGAATTTTTCCTGCTCAAACAACTGCATTATCCGGTGCTTATCGGTAAGATCGATTTTTGCGAACCGGTAGTTCGGATACTTGCTACTTTGTACGAGCAGGTTTTCGAAAGATTCCGAAACCCCGCCTGACGGTCGGGCAGGAAGTTCGGGATGACGTTCTGAACGAGCTATGTCATCGCGGGATATGCCGGTTTCGGCGAGGCGGGCGTATTTTAGGTTGACATCGTAGTAGTTGTTGATGTTGTCGATGCCGACTACGGTATCGTCTCTTTTCAATAGTTTTTTGGCGAGGTGGAATCCGATGAACCCTGCGGTACCAGTAATAAGTATTTTACTCATTTTGTTTTGCGTAATTGCTATGATGATTTTTCCACAACTTGTCCTGTGAAATAAGATTTGAGCCTGTTTTTTAAATACATTTTACCATAATGAGTTTTAAAATATTTCTCACGTTTTAAAGCATCGTCCTGATTGATACATGCTTCAAAGTAAATTAATTTTACTGGTCTTCTATACTTTGTGGACGCGACCAGTCCTTTTTGATGTTGCTCAAATCTTAAATTCAAATCTTTAGTGTATCCAGCATAGTTTTGACCATCTTTTTCACTTTGAAGCACATATGTATAGAAGAATTCGTTCATTTGAATTTATTTCACAGGGTGAACCCTGCGGTACCAGTTACTAGTATTTTCATAGTTTTTAAGTGCTAAAGTTAATGAGTTCCCTTCGCCCTGCGGGCTCGGGAAGTCGTGCCACGAATGTTGTTTTGTGCAGGGATATCCGTACTCTAAATAATCTTAGGTGCACGATTCCGCGATCCGCCAGTTGGCGGAGAAGCGGTCTCATGCCCCTTGCACCTTACAATGTTTCGTACTTCGAAGGAATGGAATTCTAAACATGTTGAGTGCACAGCGCGTGGGGCTGCTTCGTCGTGCCTCCTCGCAGACTCGTGCTCACTTATAGTCTTCCGTCTACCAACTCCTTTTCCCACAATCCTTTGATATCGTAAATAACTGCATTGTTGCCGTTGCGAAGTTCAGAGAGGTCAAGGTTTTTGAACTGGTGATGCGACACCGCAAGAATGACTGAATCGTAGTCCCCCTTTATCCCCCCATGCGGGGAATTGTTCGTACCAACATCGAGCAGTTGAATTCCATACTCGCGTTTAACCTCCTCCGGGTTGGCCCAGGGGTCGCAGACATCGACTTTGCAGCCGTATTGTTTGAGTTCGTCGATGACATCGATGGCGCGGGTGTTGCGGATGTCGGGGCAGTTTTCCTTAAAAGTAATGCCCAGCACCAGCACTTTGCTGTTTTTTACCGCGTGCCCTTTGCTTATAAGCAGTTTCACAATTTCGGAAGCCACCCAGTGTCCCATACCGTCGTTCATACGGCGTCCGGCGAGGATAATTTCGGGGTTATAGCCCGTTTCCTGTGCTTTTTGTGCCAGGTAATAAGGGTCGACACCGATACAGTGTCCGCCCACCAGACCGGGGGTGAAAGGCAGAAAGTTCCATTTTGTTCCTGCGGCTTCGAGTACATCTTTTGTGTCGATGCCCATGCGGCTGAATATTTTGGCCAGTTCGTTGACAAATGCTATGTTGATGTCGCGCTGGGAGTTTTCGATCACTTTTGCTGCCTCGGCCACTTTGATGGAAGGGGCAAGGTGTGTTCCGGCTTCAATCACCTGCCGGTAGAGTTCATCCACTTTCTTGCCGATTGCAGGCGTGGAACCGGAGGTGACTTTTTTTATTTTTGTGACCGTATGCAGCTTGTCGCCGGGATTGATGCGTTCCGGAGAATAGCCAACAAAAAAATCTTTGTTTAAAGTTAACCCGGAGTGCTGTTCCAGGACGGGTACACAGTCTTCTTCAGTTGCCCCGGGATATACCGTGGATTCGTAGATAACAATATCGTTCTTTTTCAGCACCTTCCCCACGGTTTTCGATGCACTTAGCAATGGTGTCAATACAGGCCGGTTGTTTTTATCGGTTGGTGTGGGTACGGTGATGATGAAGATGTTGCAGGTGAGAAGATCACCGGGGTCTGTGGTTAATGATAAACCAATCCCCCTTGAATCCCCCTTCGCCAAGGGGGACGAGGATCCTTCTTCCCGAAGCCTCGGGACGATCAAGGTGACCAGCACTGATTGTAAATCTTTATCTTCTACTTCGAGAGTACTGTCGTGGCCGGCGTTGAGTTCATCTACCCGATTTTGGTTGATGTCAAAACCCACTACCGAAAATTTTTTGGCGAACTCCACAGCGAGGGGAAAACCTACATAGCCGAGGCCGATAATTGCAATCCGGGTATTCTTCATTACAGGTATTTTATTGTTTCGGGTTCCATGGTGCTGGTGATATAGTTTCATGTTGCAGGTTACAGGTTGCCCCAAGCTGCCGGGATTTCCGCTTTGCTTCAACAGGTTCACCCTGTAAAATAATGCGAAGCATTAAATCGAAGATTTATTTCACAGGGTAAAGTTCAAAGTTCTGCCGAAGGCATCCCTTCGGGAAGAGTTTTGCCGATGGTGTTATACTGTCTCGTTACTCAGTACTTATAGCTCAAAGCTCGAAACGCGAAGCTTATTGGTCTTTTGTGTTTTACTGTCTCGTTACTAACTACTCGCTACTAATTACTCACTACTTTCCCGTTATCTTTTTTCCAGATCAGCAGCTTGTCGCGGTCTTTAAGAAACCAGGAGAGTTGTTCGGGCGTAAAGAGCACATAAACAATGTTGCGGTCGATTTTCTCTTCTGCTTTATTCACCAGGTTTTTGATGTATTGTTCATCGAGATTATAACCTACAAGCGCCAGTTCAATGGTATCGGAATCGTGACCTGAGGCAAATTCACCTAAAAGGTAAGCTGCTTCGAGGTTTCCTATTTTACTGGTAACGCGTTCAATTAGTTTGTCGATACCAACGATTTTCCGCAACATGTCGTTGATGCTGCCGTAGAGCGGATGTTTTGTGTTAGCCTTATAAACTCGTCTGTTTTTGATTTGTTCGGAGCTAAGCAATCCGGCTTCAATGAGTCGGTTAAGCTCAATCCGAATTGAGTTGCTCGACTCCCCAAATTCTTTTTCAAGTCCGCGCAGATGGCTTGTTGAGTTTTCGTTTAAAAACAATTTAAAGAGTATTTTTATGCGGGTTTTTGATGTAATCAGTGATTCCAGCATGGGCTGTGAAATTTAAGTCCTTATTCTTTGCGTGGGCTACAGCACTAAAAAGGAGTTGTGGCTTTAACCCGTTGTTATAGTTTTCACGCAAGCATTTGTCATGCTGAATGTCCACCCAATTTTTTTGGGCATAATAAAACGATGACAGACTAAATATTGCTGTCGTTGGCAAGGTCAAAATTTCATTTTTTAGCAATAATTGAATGAAGAGAAATGAATAAAAAAGCGTTAATAATTCGTTTTTATTTTCCCGGAATCAGCTTGTTTAAAATGGAGCGGATTTCCAGAGCTTCGCCTCGTCAGTTACATAGAGAGTTTCTTTGTTACTGAATAATGAGTTATGAAATTACTCAAAAGTGAGTGCAAGATTAAAAATAATTTTTTAAAATCAAAACGAAAAGCCATAAATTTTTCATTTACATAGTATATGAAATAGCGCTTTGATTGTGTTGTAATACCGTTTTAACAACAAAATGTCGTATTCTTTCGCTTCACTCAGAATACTTCTTTGTTGTAGTATCGCCCCGAAGGGATCACTACGTGGGCATTAACCAACATCTTTGGGGTAGCCGCTATGCGGTAGTATCAAGTCAAATTGGTATAATTAGTCAATCAATTCGTTTGTTTTTCACTTTGGGGCTGTTGGGTTTGGTTTTCCACTCAAGCCTTTTACGCTTACTGTTTTTCTGCTCTTTCCCATAACCATAGCCATAACCGTAGCCATAACCGTAGCCATATCCGGTTCCAAATCCGGAGCTCTTTTTTCCCCGACGAATATTGTTAACAATAATGCCAACACCTTTAAGCTGGTGTTTTGACACTTCATCCAAAGCTATTTTCAGCCCCTGCTTATGCGTGTATTTATGGCGAACAATAAACAGATTGGTATCAATAATTTCATGCAGTTGAAAAAGATCGGCCACAAATCCCACCGGTGGTGAATCGATAATGATAATATCAAAATTCCTCTGCAAATATTCCACCAGTTCAAAAAGTCGCTTGTCTGTTAACATTTCAGATGGATTGGGTGGAATTGGGCCGGCCGGAATAATTTTCAGATCGAGATGCTTGGTGTCGAATAAAATTTCATCCGTTGAAGCCTTGCCAATGATATAATTCACCACTCCCAGGTCGGATTTGATTTGAAACTCTTCTGTCATTTTCGAGTTGCGCAGATCGAGATCGAGTAACACGGTTTTCTTACGCATCAGGGCAAATGAAGAGGCAATATTAATGGCATTGTACGATTTCCCTTCCTTCGGAAAAGTAGATGTAATGGCAATCACCGGATGTTCTTTTCCTTTGGTCATCAGGTTAAGTTTGCTTCGTATTGCACGATAGGTTTCACTTGCAGGCGAATTCGGTTTATCCAGTACAAGCGTGCAGCTGCCATCTTTCATTTTATTGTGAAAAACATGCCCGACTATCGGATAACTGGTAATCGCTTCAATTTCATCCTCTGAGATAATTTTATTGTTGAAAAAACCACGAAGGAATATGATAAGCGCCGGAAATGCAAAACCCAGTAACAGGGCAATGCTATAAATTCGTTTCTCCTGTGGTTTTACTTTTGTCTGAATATCGGCCTCTCCTATTACCCTGCTGTCGGGCATGTTCGAAGCCTTTGCAATTTGTGCCTCGGAAAATTTCTGAAGTAAAAAAGTATAAGTTTCATTGTTAAGTTTATAGTTCCGTTCAATATTTACAAAATTCCGTTCAGTGGACGGAAGCCGCCTGACCTGTGCTTCAAAGCTCCTGATTCGGTTGTTTAGATCTTCCAGTGCAATGTCTGACTGAGAAATAATATTGGATATATTTTCCAGAAGTGAACTTTCAACACTCTCAATTTGTGCATTTAGCCGGAGAATCGTTGGGTGTTTCGAATCCTTACGAATGGAGGTCTGGCTCGATTTCTGGGAAATCAGCTCATTTAACTGTTGGATTAAACTGTTCAGTAACGGATCGTTTATTCCCATGGCTGATGGGGCAATTACCGTTTCCAGTTCCTGGCTATTTTCAATATAATTCTTCAAATAGTGGTAATATTTGTTTTGCGTTTCCAGGGCGACTTTTTCCTTGTTCAACTCATTCATCCGCTCCAACAACTGTTGCGACTGCACAGAAATGTCGACTACCCGGTTCTGGCTTTGAAAATTTTCCATTCGGTTTTCCGAAATATTCAGTGAATCGGAAACATTTTGTAATTGTGAATTGATAAACTGAATGGTCCGGTTGGCGTTTTCATTCTTTAAACTCAGGTTGTCCAGTTGGTATACTTCTATCAGCTTGTTTAAAAAGTCAATCCCTTTATTAATGTTGTAATCTTTAACACTCAACTCGAGTATTGAGGTTTCCTGCATTGGTAAAGCCGCATTTAATCTTTCGCTATATTGTCTGACAAGTGAAGGGCGGGTATGGAAACGAAATTTATAGTTGTTGGTATTTTGGGGGTTAAACTCTTCATTTAGTAAAACAGTAAACGAAAATTCATCGCTTGTCAGCTTTGTGCCCGGGTCAATCTGTTTGGTCCATGATAGGTCAGAAATATTTTTAAGGTACCTGTTGTTCGCATAATCATAAACACTGGCATCTTCTTCATCAACGCTTATCTCCAATTTTCCGTCAGGATGAATGGTAAGGAAAAAATCTGTTTCGATGAGCTGCGGATGATCTTCATCCCATACGACCTGGAAAGGAACCTGTTTTTTGTACTTTTCAATTTCCAACACCCGGCCAATGGCGTAATAACTTACCTCAAAGTCCAGTTCTTCGATGGTCCTGGCAACGATAGGGGAAGAATTTAAGATAATCATCTGGTTGAAAATGTTCTTCATGCTATTCATGCCGCCCAAGCCTTCGAATACATTTCCGGTCAGACCGGACTCGTCTCCCATCAGTGGGGAGTTTGCCTTTCCTTCCTCTATAAGGAGAGTCGATTTAATAAGATAAACGGGGGATGTATAACGGTTATATGCGTATGCAATTCCTCCGCTTAAAACAACACAAAGTATAATCCAGTACCAGTTACTTCGTAATTTAAGGAGTATTTTTTGAATATCTTTTCCCTGGTTACTGGAAGTTGTATTCTGATTTAACTGGTTCGTTGTATTCTGATTTAACTGGTTCATTGATAAAATAGATTAAATATTAGTAACCCAATGGAAAGTACAGATGCCGTTATGCTGAGCGGAGCTGCGTAAGGTAAATTTTTCGCACCATAAACTCTTGTGCTATGTTCCACATATATAATATCGTGGGGTAAAATATAATAGAAGGGGGATAAAATGATTTTCGGATCAGTAAGATCCACTTCTGCAATATTTTTCCCCGTTGGTAATTCACGAATTATTTTAATATTTCGGCGATTACCGTAGTCAGAAATATCACCGGCTGTTCCAAGAGCTTCAAAAATGGTGAGCTGGTTTTTTACCATTAATTTTTGGCCGGGAGCATCGACTTCACCAAGCACCGTAATGTTTCGGTTCACCAGTTTAACAAAAACAGATGCACTTTCCAGGTACATATCAACCTGTTCCTGAATTTTTTCGTGTACCTCAGACAAGGTTAACCCTGCTACTTTAATCTGCCCCAGGTAAGGGTACTCAATATTTCCCGTTTCATCCACAAGGTAAGTGATAATTTCCATGCTATTTGAACCAGCTGCCCCTGAGGCTCCACCCTGCATCCCTGTCAGGTTAAGAAAGGCTGCATTTGAAGGGTCGTCGCTGATGACCTGTATAAATAGCTGATCATTGGGCCGGATGCGATACGCTTCAGGTTGTGGCCCGTTGTCATGTACATGGTTCGTTTTTATATCATCCAGATAGGTGACTTTTCTCAAAGGAATACTGCATGAAGATGCTGTCATCAGGATGATTATTATAATGAGTCCAAGTGGATTCAATATGAAAGTCTTGTTATACATACTTCTGTTTTTGTGGTTGAAAATATAAAAAAATAACAGTTTGTAAAAGAATTTTAATCAATACCCCAAGGTATTTTCAATCTGGGACACATTCCTCATTTTGATATTTTGCAACTTTCGTAATAACGAATCATATCCAATATCATTTTTAAAGATACTTGTCGAGAATATCGGCCTGTGAGAAATAAGTTTATTGCCTGTAGTCGTTTCATTACTTTCTTCGAATGTTTAGTTCCATTAATAAATCCATGAAATAATTATACAATAACCAATATTCAAATGCTGATAAACAGTCAGTAAAATTAACCCCATCTTTCAGCAAAATTAACCCCATCATTCAGCGTTTTAATTCCTTTAATTCACAATGCATTTAGCTATTTTCGTTGAAAAGAAAAGGAATGAGAAAAAGTAAGACCACATTAAATTATTTTCAGAAAATAAGGAAGACACTTCCAGATGAACAGTTTGCAAGGGTAATGAATGAAATACATAATGCTTCAGAGAGAGAACAAGAAGCTTTTTGGCAAATTATCACTTCCGGATATCCAACCAGCTTTGCACTATCAAATTATAAGAACCTGCATGAATATGTTAAAAATAGAAATATAAATTATACCGAAGCCCTGGGGAACATGTACGAGATTTATCCAGGCTTAGAAGCAGGAATACGCATTAAATATCCTGAATGGTATAAATTGAATTAATTTCTGAGATTCAAACTAACCAATTGGTTACCGTTAAGTGGTTGGTGTATTTTGGCATCAGAAGTATCAATATTTTTACGGTTACTTTTCACGTAAGGTGAGTTCATGGAAATATATTCAGGCACAATAGCTTTCATCTGCTCAACCATGATTTCATTATTCAGTTCATTGAGGGTGGCAAGCAGAAAGCTAATACGATTATTCACCAAATCATAGTCATGTTTATGGACTTTTCCAATCATTATCTTGTCATTGTGGGTAGGTAACAAATCCTCAGTTTTGTGCATCACTTCCTCGTATAATTTTTCACCCGGGCGTAACCCGGTAATTTTAATTTCAATGTCCTTGTTGGGCACGTAACCCGACAAGTAGATCATTTTTTCTGCCATGTCATAGATTTTAACTGATTCGCCCATGTCGAATACAAAAATTTCACCTCCATTTCCCATAAAACAAGCTTCGAGCACAAGTTGGCAGGCTTCGGGGATAGTCATAAAAAAACGTGTAATTTCACGGTGCGTTACCTTAACGGGGCCACCGTTGGCAATCTGTTTTTTGAAAAGAGGAACAACTGATCCATTCGAGCCTAACACATTCCCAAAACGGGTAGTTATGAACTGTGTTTTTCCTTGTTTTTTTTGAGATAACGATTGAATGTATGTTTCTGCGATTCGTTTTGATGCCCCCATTACATTTGTGGGATTCACTGCTTTATCTGTAGATATCAAAACAAACTTTTCAACCCCGTATTTTAACGACAGGTCGGCAAGAATTTTTGTTCCTCCAATATTTACATGAATAGCTTCTCCCGGAAATTCCTCCATCAATGGAACATGTTTATAGGCTGCTGCATTTAGTACAATCGACGGAGCATGCGTTTTAAATATTTTTTCCATTTTGTAGGGATTGGTAACATCACCTACGATAACAGTAAATTTTGAATTTTCGTATTTTTCAAAAATTTCATTTTGTAAATCATATAAATCAGACTCAGCCTTATCCAAAAGAATTACTTTATATGCGTTATGAGACATTAGCTGTCGTACAATTTCAGAGCCAATAGATCCTGCAGCTCCTGCCACAAGTACAACTGAATTTACAACACCATTTTGTATTTTGTTAAAATCCAGTTTTATTGAATCGCGTCCGAGCAAGTCTTCAATATTTATTTTTCTGATATCATCTGGCCTTAAACTGCCATTCATCCATTGTTCAATTGATGGAACTTCCTTTACCTCAATATTGAGCGGAAGACATAAATCTACAAGTTCTCGCTTTTTGTGTTTTATTTTCCACTGATTATCCGAGGCAATAATAATTTCCTTTATATCATTTTTTGGTATAATTTTATTAAATGCGTAATCCAGTGAGTAAATAGGAACTCCTTCCAAACGTTTATTGAGCAAATTACGGTTATGCTCAATAAAACCAACCAGTTTGTATTTTGTTTCGGTATCCATTTTTAAAGCATCCCAGGCTATAAGTCCTAATTCCCCGGCACCATAAATTATCACTTTCTTTACACTTTTACGTTTAAATGCCCATTCATTGTATATCATTTTTGCCAGCCACCTGGAGATAACAAGTATGTTTGATGCCAGAAAAAACTGAATAATAAGCACTGAATACGGGATGT
>JBNJDH010000072.1:0-10774 GCA_051744695.1 Bacteroidota bacterium
TCATTCAAGTCTCTGACTTAAATCATGACTTCATTCCACATGGTGGTGTGAACAAAATTAAACCCCACATTGAAAGCCCCCTGCAGACCATGATTCGGATCTCGAGTCCGTCGCTTATCAATACTTACGATCTGTCCTTCGGCAGCAAACTTCCCTGCCACTAATAACAAAACAACAAAAAACAATATTTTTCGGCCCATAAACAATTTTTATCCTTGATTTTACGAACTATATCACAACCATCTGTTTGCAGAAAACAGCCTTTCAACAGGAACCAAAAATATCTAAAAAAGTCGTTCACGGCACCAACAAATATGTGAAATGCTGATTTCGAAAAATCTTTCGAAAAAATGTCATCGGTCATAATCCATAAGTACTTATTGTCTTAAATTTGTAAAAAAACAAAAACGCACCAACATGCCAGACATCTCGACACGGGGGACCGAAATGCCACTTTCCCCCATTCGAAAATTGGTTCCCTATGCCGAAAAAGCAAAAGAAAAAGGAACCCGGGTCATTCATCTGAACATCGGTCAACCCGATATTTTTACCCCAGATGCAGCACTTGATGCACTTCGTAACATCACCCACAAAGTAATTGAATACACTCATTCTGCAGGCAATGAGTCTTATCGGCGCAAACTGGCAAAATATTATCAATCCATCGGGATCAACGTCGATCACACCGAGATGCTGATTACCACCGGCGGTTCAGAGGCCATTACTTTTGCCTTTTTGAGTTGCATGAACCCCGGTGATGAAATTATCGTGCCTGAGCCCTTCTATGCCAACTACAACGGGTTTGCCATTGCTGCCGGTGTAAAAATCGTGCCGGTTACCTCCTCCATTGAAGACGGATTCGCCCTTCCCCCGGTCAGCCAATTCGAAGCCTTGATCACACCCCGCACAAAGGGGGTTCTTATATGCAATCCCAATAATCCCACAGGTTACCTTTATTCGGATAGTGAGTTCGAAGCTTTGCGGAAGCTGGTTCTAAAGCATAACCTGTATTTTTTCTCCGATGAAGTTTACCGGGAATTTTGTTACGATGAACAATTGCACCATTCGGTCATGCACCTGCAGGGGCTGGAGGAGCATGCCGTGATGTTTGATTCTGTTTCGAAGCGCTTCAGTGAATGCGGGGTAAGAATTGGTGCCCTGGTATCCAAAAACAAAAAGATTATCGAAACAGCCCTGAAATTCGGGCAGGCCCGATTGAGCCCGCCGGGGCTGGGACAGATCGTCGGTGAGGCATCTCTCGACACACCTGAAGAATATTTTGTCAGTGTATACAAAGAATACATCCAACGAAGAGATTATCTGGTAGAGGCACTGAATCACATTCCCGGCGTGGTATGCCCACTCCCGAAAGGGGCCTTTTACACCATGGTAAAATTACCTGTTGACGACTCGGAACGGTTTTGCCAATGGATTTTAAGTGACTTTGAACACAATGGAAACACGCTGATGATGGCCCCTGGCGCCGGGTTTTACAGCACACCCGGAAAGGGAAAAAACGAAGTACGGATCGCCTATGTCCTAAACCAGGATGACCTGGCCCTCGCCATAGAAACCCTGCAGAAGGCGCTTGAGGTTTATCCGGGGAGAATAGGTCAGTAGGTCGGTAGGTTAGTAGGTCAGTAGGTCGATAGGTCACTTGCGTTAGCAAGCATTGAATTCATTCTCTGAAAAGAATGATTTTAGACACCCCTCTAACCTACTAATCTACCGACCTACTGACCTACTAACCTATTGACCTAATGACCTACTGACCTAACGACCTATCGCTCTCATCAGCCAGGCCATATTCTCCCCAAGCTTGCACATGGTTTTCATCCCCTCTTCGTCGTTTAGCACATCGCCCTTTTCTTTGCCATAACAAATGTTCCAATATGAGGAGCCGGGAATGATCATTTCATTAATAAGGTAGAAATGGTTGATGCTGTCGAATGCAGCCATCCCCCCTGCACGGCGTGCCACAACCACACCTGCTCCAATTTTACGCCGGAGCGGGTTGCCTGCACCCCGCAAAGCATACCCCGAAACATCGATCAGGGCCTTCAGTTCCGATGTCACATCGGCAAAATAAACCGGGGACCCTAAAATAATCCCATCGGCCACTTCCATTTTCTCAATACATTGATTGAGCAATTCGTTGGGAATATGGCATCGTCCGTCCTTCTTTTGCCGGCATACACCACAGGCATTGCATCCGTTGACTTCTTTTCCGCCAATCTGCACTACCTCTGTTTCGATGCCTTCTGACTTAAGAGGTTTTAAAACTTCTTGAATCATAAACTCTGTATTGCCCGCCTTTCGGGGGCTTCCGTTAATGGCTAAAACTTTCATGAGCAAAAATTTTAATGTTAACAATCATTGTCGTCAGGGGAAATTATAAAAACCGCAGGTGATTGCATTACCGGACAATGATGATTGACAATACCAAATAATAGTATGCGCTAATGAAAACACAAATGACAGCTAAAATACAATTCAATTCAGGTAAATGCTTTTCGGATATCAAATATTTTCCATTGAGCAAAAATAAAAAGTTTAGCAATAATTGCTGTTTTATTTTTACTGTATAAATGAAGCAAAACAATTCATTCCCCGTATGAAGAAAGATAAATATATAAATCCGGCATTCCCCTTTTTAGATTCATTTGTGGAAACCCTTCCCAAAGAATTTAACAAAACCGGGAAAACGATTAGAGACAAGCGAAACATTGTGAAAATTGTCAATATTAATGGCATTTCAGTCGTTGTCAAATCATACCACAAGCTAACATTGGCAAATCGCATTATTTATTCCCTGTTTCGAAAATCAAAAGCACAAAGAGCATATGAAAATGCGGAGTTCCTGATGCAAAATGGCATCACGACACCCATTCCGGCAGCATATCTCGATTGCTACAAAAACATCATGCTAAAAAAAAGTTTTTTTATAAGCCTTTACATTAAGAGCAAACCTATAAAAGATTTATTTGAAAATACCCCTCCGGAAGAACGTAATCAGGCACTATCCGAATTTGCATCATTTACCCATAAACTTCACCATTTAGGCATTTTTCATGGCGATTATTCCCTGGCAAATGTGTTATATACAAAGATCAACGAAAGATATGACTTTTGCCTGATCGACAACAATAAAATGAAATTTCGAAAATATACGCGAAACAGGGCTATAAATAACCTGAAACGAATAGATCTGCCTCTGGATTCCCTTGCAAAATTAATTCAGGAATATTCCAAATTGCAATCAAGTGATCCGTATACCACAACAAGAGATTTACTATTATTTCGTGAATCAAAAAAGCTAATATCAAATTTAAAAAGGGTTCTTAAGATTCTCATCTTAAAAAGAAAAAAACAGATTGTGCCAAAATAACCTGATCAGGCTTGTTCTTACCCAAAGATGAAATGAGTTCCATCCCTGTTTTTGAGCATTATAACACCTTAACCCGGATTATTAACTTCGTCGAACTTCGTTTCATAAATAATCCCTGTCGTCGACAACGACTAAGATTCTGCCCAACTCATAACAGATTGAAACCACTCATTTCAAGCGATATTTTTTTGTCATAACTTTAACAGGTCTTAAAAGGGATATTTTAATTATTAAATTTGCTAAAATCCCCACTCGAGAAAGATAGAAAATAACAAGCCACACCAGGAGATTTTGGATATTAAAACTTAAACCAGAACCTAAACAATCTTTTAGTGAAAACAATCATCAAAAAATACACATTCCTTTTCATTTCTGGTGTAGTGGCCTTGCTCCTCTTCTCTGTTTCGCAGCTTCCCAAACTCACCATCAATCCGGGCTTTGACGAATACATCCCCGACAATGTAGGAAACCGCGCCCATCTCAACCAACTGGACAGCATCTTTGGCGGCAACGAAAAAATCATTGTCATCCTGAACCGTGATAGCTGCATTCTCAACCCCGAAAGCTTTGAAAGAGTTCAGCTACTTGTGGACGATCTGAAGAAAGTTCAGGGTGTGGAACACACCATGTCTATGACCGACATAGTTGATATCAAAATCGATGACGAAGGATTTACCACCTTCAATCCTATTGTTGACTCCATTCCATCCGACCAGGGGCAACTGCATTCATTAAAACAAGACATCCGGAACAGTGAAATGGGCAGCCGGTTTGTTTCATCCGATTTCCAATCAACGGCCCTCATCCTCACAAAATCAGATGTGATGGAAGACCAGACCATCATCGCCGAAATAGAAGAAACCATTGAAAACAACCCCGGAAAAGAAGAAGTCTACATCAGCGGGCAGTCTTATCTTCGAAACGCCGTCAAGTCATACATCAAAAAGGATCTTCTGACATTGTTGCCCACGTCCCTGGCTTTAATGGTCCTGATCCTTTTTCTCTCTTTCAGGGAATGGAAAGGCGTGGTGTTGCCGTTTATCGTTGTAGTATTGTCCATTGTATTTTCCTTTGGCCTCATGGCTGTTTTGGGCTGGGAAATTTCGATCGTTTCCTTATTGCTGCCGGTTATGTTGGTCGCCATAGCCAACGATTATGGGATTCACCTGATCAACTTGTATCAGGAAAAGTGCCGTACTGAAACCACGGCAAACATGGGACATCTTGCCGTGATGGTATATCGCGAGCTACGCAAACCCATTTTAATAACAGGTCTCACAACCATTGGTGGCATGCTGGGCTTACTCTCGCACAAAATGGCTCCGGCAGCTCAATTAGGCATACTGGCATCCATTGGCATCGGACTGGCCCTGGCCATGAGTCTTTTTCTAATTCCCGTCCTTCTGTCCCTCTATAAAAAACCTGTTCAAAAACCACAGCATATTGACCGGCCATCCATTACAGAAAAAATCCTCTCAATTTTTGCCAAATGGGTCAACTTTCACCCGAAAACCGTTGTGGCATCATTCGGCATCGCTACATTAATAAGCATTTCAGGCATCTTTCTGCTGAGGGTAGACACCAATGTGGAAGGTTATTTCCCCCGGCATTCAGAAATCAGAAAAGGCATCGATTTAACCAATCAGCAATTTGGCGGTTCACAATATGTATCTGTTCTTTTCCGGGGAAATATGCTCTCGCCTGACTTCCTGAACAGAATGGAAGAATACACCGGAGAGATCAGAGAGCTGCCCGATGCCGGTCATGTCATCTCTCCTGTCACTTTTATGAAAGAATTGAGCAAAGGGATATATACCCCCGATGAACCGGAATATGGGACTTTGCCCCGTTCTGAAGCAGAAGCGGCCCAATACCTTGAAATGGCTTCCTTCACAGGATTTGGAAATCAACTCGGCCGGTTCATTGACATCAACAATGCCAATGCCCGCATCCTGGTGAGCATGAAAGACGGAAGCAACCTAACCGGAAAAACCATTCTTAACGGGCTTCGCAACATCACCAAAGATGACCCCCAACTGGGTTTCATTGCCGGCCCCGGCTTATCGAAAATACAAATTGCAGAAATGGTGATTCAAGGGCAAATTTCGTCACTGCTCCTGGCTTTTATAATCATTCTTTTCCTGCTTTCTGTGATCTTTAAATCGGCGAGAGCAGGAATAAAGGGGAGTCTGCCCCTTTTGGTGGCCACCATTTTCCTGTTTGGATTTATGGGATTTTTCAACATTTCACTGGACATTGTAACCGCCCTGCTTTCCTCAATTATGATCGGGGTCGGCATTGATTATACCATCCATTTTCTTTGGCGGTACAAAGCCGAATATGCAGTCAGAAGAGAAATCCGTCCGTCCATTTGGGCCACATTAACCTCGACGGGAAGAGGGATTATTTTCAACGCGTTTTCGGTCATGGCTGGTTTTTCTGTTCTGGTTTTGTCCGGCTTTGCCCCCCTGCGATTTTTCGGGGGCCTTGTGGTCATTTCCATATTTTCCTGTCTGATCAGCGCTTTGCTTTTAATCCCGGCAATTGTATCTTTAACCCGTCCCAAATTCCTGGAACCCGGAAAAACAAACAACGAATGAGAAGCATATTGTTAATTTTCTTTATTCTGGCAGGATTGTGCAGAACTGAAGCCCAGGAAGAAGAAGCCAGTCCAAAAGAGATCTTCGAAAATGCCGTCCGGCACCTTTCCATCAGCGATGCCCGATTGCTGATGAATATGGAAACAACCGATCAGAAAGGGAATTCCAAAACCCGGGAACTGCATGCCTCTTTTGCCGGCATTGATGAAACAAAAAAAGTGATGATAGAAATAACGGCCCCTGATAATTTGAAAGGAACAAAGGTTTTATCAACCCGCCAACAAGAAGGGTCGGGCATTATTCAGGTTTACATGCCTTCAACAGGAAAAACCAGAAAATTCAGGGCCAATAACCGAAATATGAGCAGGCTCGGGAACAAAATTCCTGCCGGACACTTCAACACAAGCAGCTATACCAGGTATAAAGCCATATCAATAGGGAAAGAACAGATAAAGGGCGTGGCATGTCATAAAATCCACCTTCGCCCTGAGGAAGAAAACACCTATGGAATTGCTTATGTGACGGTAAAAGGAGAACAACTGATTAAGGTTGAGCAATACGATCAAAACGCCCGGATGACAGGTCTCACTGAATTGTCTGAATACCGCAGCACCAACTTGCCGGGAAACAAATTCTACCCGCGCAAAATTAAAATCCGGGAAACAGAAACCGACGAAAAAACGGAAATCACGATAACAGACATCAAATCTATAACCGATCCGGAGGAACTGGATTTTAAAATGCCCGGGAACTAAATCTGAATACAATCACATGATATTCTGGTCCACCATAGAGCCCATTTATTACATCCTGCCCCTGGCAGGATTTCTTATAGGTCTATTTGGCTCTGTCATCGGCGGAGGCGGCGGCTTTTTCTTCCTGCCACTGCTCACGCTTGTTATAGGAGTTCCGCCACAAACAGCGGTGATCACTTCTCTGGTGGCCACTCTGCCTGTTTGTGCTGTAGCCACATCTGGTCATTACCGAAAGGGCAACATCGACACCCGAAAAGGGATTACTTTCGCCCTGACGGGGATCATGGGAGCTTTTGCCGGGGCTGCCATCACCAACGTGATCAGTGCCGGCCAGCTGAAAGCCGCTTTTGGCATATACGCCATCCTTATTTCTCTAAACATGGCCAGGAGTACATGGCAGAAAAAAACAACAACAGCAGTTGCATCGGCTCCCGACAAACTAAAAAAATTAAATTTGCTGAATAACACGAAAGGATCATTCTTTGGCTTCTTTGCCGGAACAATTACCGGAACATTTGGCACGAGCGGCACAGCTCCGGTCATGGCCGGGCTTTTTTCAATGAACACACCGGTGAAAATGGTCATCGGAACATCCTTAATGGTGGCGCTGGTCAACACATTTTTTGCTGTAAGTGCGCATTTTCTGGTGGGCCGAATCGACCTGACTCTGGTGCTCTTTCTGACAGCAGGATCTGCCCTTGGCGCCCTTCCGGGACCAGGGATTCTGAACAGGATGAAAACCGACAATTCAGAAAACAACATCAAATATATTTTTGCCCTGATTATGACATTGATAGGAATTTTAATGATATTCGCATGAGTTTTTAATACCAGGTAGAAGTTGAACAGGCTAAAGACATAAGTCGTGGTCAGTAATCGTTAGATTTTTAGATTTAATTTCACTGGCAATAGACCGTTAGATTTTTAGATATAAGATTTAAGATGAATCGTATGACATTAACAATCTGCATTTTAGCAAAAATCAAGCGCATTTCTTAAATGGCTAAAATTCAGGCTTTTGAAAAAGTTTAACGGACTATTAACTGGTGTACGGAAAACAAAAACCTAAACCACAACATATTAGATTATGATTCGTTTGATTTACTTCATCATACTCATTTATTTCCTGGCCGGAGGCATCGGGTTTTATTTTATAAACCGACACAAGGAGCCTCAGGTGGCCAAAAAAAGTTACACCAAGTTCATTTCCTACTTTTTTATCATCAACATTCTTTTTTTCAGCATTGTGATCAATCCTGTAGCATTCAGATATGTGGGATTTGTGATTATTGGCGGAGCAATCATCGAGCTTTTCAGATTATTCGGATATTCCGGATATCAAAAGAAAACCTTTTTTGCCTTTTCGGGGCTGGTTTTTCTTATTCTGGCTTTGGGATTTTTTATTTTCAGCGGATTCAACAAAGAATTGATCCTGTTTTCCTTTCTTGTGCTTTCCATTTTCGACAGTTTCAGCCAAATCACCGGCCAGTTGTGGGGCCGGAAAAAAATATTGCCCGCCATTAGCCCCGAAAAAACATGGGGTGGACTCATCGGAGGGGCCCTCATTGCTGTAGCAAGTGCCCTGCTGCTTAACGGTTTGTACGAAGGCCCCATAGGCGAATCGTTACTTATGTCAGGCGGGATTGTTCTCTTCGCTTTCCTGGGAGATCTGGGGGCTTCCTATTTTAAAAGAAGATACAACGCCAAGGACTACAGCAGTCTGATACCGGGACATGGAGGCATTTTGGACAGGTTCGACAGCCTGATTGCCGGAGGCGCATGGGTCGCTATGTCCGTTTATTTTTTTAACTTTTGACCCGTTTTTTATTGATTACAGGAATTGATTGACATGGACAATATCATTGTACTTTCATTTGTATACCTGATCGGCATCATTTTGTTGCTCGCTTTTAATGAACTGAACTACCGGCGACTGAAGATCAAAGGAGAGATCACCCGGAAGTTTGCTCATTTTTCAGCTACACTGGCCACCATTCCTTTCCCTTATATTTTCCCCTCTCACTGGTATGTGTTGGTGCTGGCTTTTTTATTTTTTGCAGGATTGGCTTTTACTCAGAATCACAGGCAGCTGAAATCAATCCACGGAATTCAAAGAAAATCCATGGGGAGTTATCTGTTGCCCCTGGCCATTTACGTTACTTTTCTGATATCCTGTTTGGTCGAAAATAAATTCTTTTATATTCTGCCGATGCTGATCCTGGCCATTTGCGATCCCATGGCGGCCATCCTGGGCATCAACATTAAGAAACACAACGGGCAGATTAAAGTGGGTGGCCGGAAGATCGATAAAACATGGCTTGGAACGGGGGCTTTTCTTATCACAAGTTTTGTAATCAGCCTCATAGCCCTGTTTTTTCACAGGGAGCTATTTGATATTAAGACATTCTGGCTGGCGTTGCTGATTGCCTTTGCCAGCACGCTTGGCGAACTGTTAAGCTGGCGGGGATCTGACAATCTTTCCATTCCCATCAGTGTAATTTTAATATTGGTATTTTTTCTGTAAGAACCTTAACGACTAATAGATACAACAAAATATATCACCATGAGAAGAATCATCATAAATGGCGCAAACGGATATGTCGCATCCAATTTTATCTTAAAACTGCTGGAACAGGAGTATGAAGTTGTTGCCCTTGTCAGGGAAAACGCAAAATATTCGGCAAAGGAAAGAATGGAGAGTGTTTTGTCCAACATCGGGGAAGGAAATTATACTCTGCCCCAAAACCTGTCAATATATCCTTATTCTTTAACCGATGAAAAATTTTCCATTCCCGAACCTCATCTCAGGAAAATATTCAACGAAGATGCGGACTATTTCCATTTCGCCGCCAGCCTGAAATATGATAAAAAATCGAAAGACGAAATCTTTGGAGTCAACGTCGAAGGTGTGGAGAATTCAATAAAGGTGTTCTCAAAATATGCCCGCGGCAATTCCCGCTTTTTTCTAGCGGGAACAGCTTATTCATGTGGAAAATGCGATGGTCTTTTCGAGGAAAAATTTTACCCTGATGAAGACATTTCCGCTTTCAGAAACTACTACGAAATGTCGAAACGGCTGGCCGAAAACGTCCTGAAACGGCATATCGAAAACAACGGACTCAACGGGCACATTCTCCGGTTGTCCCAGGTAGTAGGCGACAGCCGGACCGGTGAAACCAAAACCGATTATGGCATTTTCGATTTTTCAAAAAGGGTTCACAATCTGGCCAAACGTTATCCCGGGCGAACGGTTAGGGTCCATGTCGATCCAGACGGGACCCAAAACATCATCCCCATTGATGCGGCTGTCAACTACCTGTGTCAAACCGTTGAAAAAGAACAACTGCCGGTCATTATGAATATTGTGGGCAACCAGCCCATCAAAAACGAACACATCATCAATGCACTAAACAAATTGCTGCCCATCAAACTGATACCGCTCAAACACCTCAACCACAATGAGATGAACTCCCTGGAGCGATTAATGGCCGTGGGCATGTCATTCACAGGCAATTACAACAGTCTTAACATTCATTTCGACACATCAAAACGTGACCAGGCCATTACACCCCAGTTCAACGAGATCAACGAAGAGGTAGTTTACAAAATGTTGAAATATTTTATTGATAACCTGGCCGAAAAAGGAAAAAAGAAAGAAGCGGTATCGGTCAGTCAATAATGAGTTTTTTCACTCATCCACCATTTGAAAAAAGCAAATCAATCATGAAACAGTTTACCGTTAAAGGAGAAAAGGTCCTGAATGTTCCCAATGCCCTCAGTCTCTACCGTCTTCTGGCATTCCCCGTCATTTTATTTATGGCTCTCACCGGGCGGGAAGAGTGGTTTGTCATCCTGTTGTGCATCAGCCTTGTAAGCGACATACTTGACGGCAGCATTGCCCGGTATTTTAAGCTGCAAACCCATTTCGGAGCAGCTCTTGACAACCTGGCGGATATTTTTACTTATCTCATGGCGCTTCTGGGTCTTTTCCTTTTCAAATGGAGCGAAATTGAGCCCCACGCCTGGTTGCT
>JBNJDH010000073.1:0-10761 GCA_051744695.1 Bacteroidota bacterium
GTTATCTCGAAAGCATTGCCGAGGGCGACAAAAGTGTCATAAAAGACCTCATCAGCATCTTTCTTGAGCAGATTCCGGAATTTGTGGACGGCCTGGAAAAAGGTTTTGCTGAAAGGCAATGGCTGGATGTCGCTGCGGTCGCTCATAAAGCCAAATCATCCGTTATTTCAATGGGAATGGAAGATTTAGGCAACCGTGACCTGAAAAATCTTGAGCTGATGGCAAAAGAAATGTACGTCAGACAAATCCAGGATAAGAAAAATCCCGACCCCTCCGAAGAACGTGAGGCAGAACAACTGGCCAAAAATCTGGAAGGATACGACAAAGAGCGGCAGGTCTGGATAAAAGAGAATGCCAATCACGAAACTATGGCCGACATTATCGAAAAATTCAAGGCCGTTTGCAGAAAAGCAGAAACAGAACTTAAATCCGAAATTCAAGAATAATGGATTCACCACAACTTAAAGTAACCAATCAGGATAATGCACAGGTCGGAGTATTAGAAGGAACCGACCGCTTGAATGCCGCAGTAGCCCCTCATATCAAAGAACAGCTGAACCAAAACATTCAGGAACAAAAGGTTCAGTTCATACTTGACATGAATAACATTAAATTCGTTGACAGTACGGGAATTGGTGTGCTTATTTCAGCTCTGAAAACCGCCCGGCAAAACGGTGGTAGTTTTTTGTTGACCCATGTCAACAAAGAAGTGATGGACCTTCTTTCTTTGATGAAACTAGACCAGGTATTTGATTTTAAAGAATAAACAGAATCAGCCCTTTCATAATTTCTCTCAGATCATCATCGGGAGTAAACGACTTCGAAGCATCAAGGGTAACTGTTTTTCATGGTCAGGATTCTAAATTTTTTGGAATTAATGCCTTCATTTCCCATTAACGACAACAATGGGGCCACTTTGTCTTTCCCTGTAAAGAACAATCAGAACAGTGTTTAACCGGAATATCTTACCACACGTCGTCAATAACAAAAAACCCGTACACGGAAAATCCGTATACGGGTTTTTATCACACAAAACAAAAGTGAACTTAATTTTTGAAGACCAGTTTTTCTCCGTCAAAGTCCACATATATGGGCTTCTCCTTATTGACCTCATCGGCCAGTAATTTTTTGGAAAGATCGTTAAGTATGTACCGTTGCATGGCCCGCTTAATCGGTCTTGCCCCAAATAGCGGATCAAATCCGACTTTGGCCAGGTAATCCACGGCTTCTTCACTTATACTGATCTCTGCACCCTGATCTTTAAGCATTTTGGCCACTCCTTCAAACTGAAGCTTGACAATTTCTCTGATCTCATCCTGTGTCAGAGGTTTAAACATGATGATGTCGTCAATCCGGTTCAGGAATTCCGGCCGGATGCTTTGCTTAAGCAAATCCATGACTTGTTTTCTGGTCTTATCGGCCGTTTCATCTGTAAAGCCTTCTTCTCCGGCGCCTTCAAAGTTCTGCTGAATCAGTTGCGACCCTACATTGGATGTCATGATGATGATCGTGTTTTTGAAATCGGCATGCCGGCCTTTGTTGTCGGTCAACCGCCCATCATCAAGCACCTGAAGCAGAATGTTAAACACATCGGAATGGGCTTTTTCGATCTCGTCCAACAAGATAACAGAATAAGGTTTCCTTCTGACAGCTTCAGTCAACTGACCGCCTTCATCATAACCCACATATCCTGGCGGTGCACCGATCAGGCGCGAGACGGAATGACGCTCCTGATACTCCGACATATCGATGCGCGTCATCAGTTCCTCGTCGTCAAACATGAACTCGGCCAAAGCACGGGCAAGCTCGGTTTTACCAACACCGGTCATGCCCAGGAAGATGAAAGACCCAACAGGACGTTTTGCATCCTGAAGGCCGGCCCGGCTCCGCCGTACGGCATCAGACACAGCCGCGATGGCTTCATCCTGACCGATTACCCGCTTGTGCAACTGATCTTCCAGTTGGAGAAGCTTCTGACGCTCACTCTGGAGCATCCTGGTCACGGGAATGCCCGTCCAACGGCTGACCACCTGTGCCACATCTTCGGCATCCACCTCTTCTTTGATCATGGCGCCTTCTGTCTGACGCTCTGCCAACTCCTTCTGCAAGTTTTCTATGCCCTCATTGGCTTCTTTGATGCGACCATATCGCAGTTCAGCGACTTTATCGTAAAGGCCTTCCCGCTCGGCACGTTCCGCTTCAAACTTGTAATGCTCAATATCCTCCTTATATTTCTGAATTTTGTCAATGATATTGCGCTCTTCTTCCCAGCGGGCTCTTAAAGAATCCCGTTCGTTTTTCAGATTGGATATGTCTTCACTAAGCTCATCGACCTTTTGGTCATGCCCTTCGCGCCGAATGGCTTCCCGTTCAATTTCCAGTTGCTTGATGCGACGTTCAATCTCATCAATCTCTTCCGGCACGGAATTCATTTCAAGCCTCAGCTTAGACGCAGCCTCATCAATCAGGTCAATGGCCTTGTCGGGAAGGAAACGTTCAGTGATGTAACGTTTCGAGAGCTCAACAGATGCAATGATGGCCTCATCCCTGATACGAACCTTATGGTGGGTTTCGTAACGCTCCTTCAACCCACGAAGTATTGAAATGGCAGAAGCCTCATCAGGCTCATCAATGGTCACAGTCTGGAACCTGCGTTCAAGGGCCTTATCCTGTTCGAAATATTTCTGGAATTCGCCCATGGTTGTGGCCCCGATGGCCCGCAATTCACCACGTGCCAATGCAGGTTTCAGAATGTTGGCCGCATCCATAGCCCCTTCACTTTTTCCGGCACCCACGAGGGTGTGAATTTCGTCAATGAAGAGAACAATGTCTCCGTCACTGTTGGTCACTTCCTTCACCACAGCTTTCAACCTCTCTTCAAACTCTCCCTTGTACTTGGCACCGGCGATCAGCGCTCCCATATCGAGCGAATAAATCCGTTTGCTCTTCAGATTTTCGGGGACATCTCCACTGACGATTCGGTGGGCCAACCCCTCGGCAATGGCCGTCTTTCCTACACCGGCATCACCAATCAAAATGGGATTATTTTTGGTCCGCCGCGACAGGATCTGGAGAACGCGACGAATTTCTTCATCCCGCCCTATAACCGGGTCCAGATTCCCGGTTCGCGCACGTTCATTAAG
Source organism: Bacteroidota bacterium (assembly GCA_051744695.1). Lineage (GTDB taxonomy): Bacteria > Bacteroidota > Bacteroidia > Bacteroidales > Marinilabiliaceae > Marinilabilia. The sequence goes on from JBNJDH010000073.1 coordinate 3,144, forward strand.
ATTGATGGCAAAACGGTCCAGCGCATTGTAAGTCTCTTCAGCCGACTGGCTGTTGACCTTACTGCCCTGACGCAGGTCCTGAATGGCAGCTTTTAGTCCTTTCTCTGTCACACCGGCATCCTTGAGCATCTTGGAAACCTGATCGTTGCTCTTCAGGATGCCCATGATTATATGTTCTATGGATGTAAACTGATCATCCATCTCTTTGGCAAAACTGATGGCCTTCTGAAGGCTGTCATTGGCCTGCCTGCTAAGATAAGCCTCTCCTCCACTCACTTTGGGATAAGATTCAATAATTTTATCCAGAACAGGTCTGATCTGACCCGCCCCCATTTTATTCAGTAAAAAACGGGTCACGTTTTCTTCTGCCTCCAATATCCCTTTGAGCAGGTGCCCGTTTTCAATGGCCTGGTGCTCATAACCTGAGGCTATCTGAAAAGCCTGCTGAATGGCTTCCTGAGCTTTTATTGTAAATTGGTCTAGTTTCATATCTTTTCGTTTTATTTTTTTTAAAGCATTACTTCAAGTATCTTGCCAGTAAAAACTGTATGTCAAATCGTCTTATTAAAAACAAATTGTCCGACATTTTTTCAGTATGCCATTGTATGATTCCCTTTTCAGGAAATTGATAATCAATAAAATTTCTCTTTTGAAATAAAGAGTTGACTACTGATTCACAACATTTCCCCGAAAATAAAAAAGAACCAAAACCGGAAATGATTACAAAGTTTTAACAATGCCAAATTGTCGTCAGAATAATGAAATCCCCCGTGAAAAAACAACCCCGTTGTAAGATCTTCTTTAAAAATTAACTATTTTAGTGGGAAACATCAATGCGCAGAAGTCATGCAAACGAAATTCATTATACTTTTACCAAACATACTATCAATCAACAAACAAACCAATTGACAAATTAACCATTTGACCATTTGCCCCTTCAATAAATCGTCACCCTAAATAAACAAAGAAGAAAATGGCCATAAATTTTCGAAAAATCAACCGGGCAGTACATCGCGACCTGGGATATTTTTTTACAGGCATGATCATCATTTATTCCCTTTCAGGAATAGCATTGAACCATATTGATGACTGGGACCCGAATTACAAGGTCACCACACAGGAGAAAAAACTGGACATCCCCACAGGCTTTGAAGAGAACCAGCAAGCCGTTGTGGATGAAATCCTGAAACAAGCCAATACCAACGCTGAATACAAAAACCATTACATGCCCGATGACAAAACCCTCAAGATTTTTATGGAGCAGGGCAGTTCAATTGTCATCGACATGCCAAGCGGAGAGGCAACAATAGAAACAGTAAGGAAACGGCCCGTATTTTATGAAGTGAACTTTCTTCATTACAATCCCGGCAAACTATGGGTTTGGTTTTCGGATGCCTTTGCAGCCGGACTGATTCTTCTGGCTATCACAGGATTGTTTGTTTTGAAAGGAAAGAACGGGATCAAAGGCCGGGGCCTCTGGCTGACAGCCATCGGAATCATAATCCCCCTGCTGTTCCTGTTGTTGTATCTTTAAAGCATCCTTTTCCTGCTCGCTTTGACACAACAAGATTACCCACCGATCCATTACAAATAATGCGTACATTCCATCCAAAAATATTTTTAATATGCAACTTTCACCTGATCATTGTATGCCTCAAGCAATGGAGCGGACTTCTGCTGTTTTTTTTGTTATTTCACGGAACCTCCTCAGCACAACAAGCTGATACGATAGTTATCCAACGCAATGATACCATTATTGAACTCATCAGACCCGGAGCTCCCGCCAGGGAAGTCAGTGGGAAAAAGATTGAAGAGATCCTGGAAAACCATTCCGAACGCAGCTTTTTTACCCGTAAATTGCACGAATGGTTGGTTAAAAGCAGTATGGATGAATCCAGCCCGGAAGCAAACCTTGATGATCTGGCAAAATACGAAGGCCGGAAAATCAATAATATCGACATCAGGCATATACCTCCTTTTGGAGGTTCGGTAGAGGACACCATGGCGGTGGGAAATTCCTGGCTGGCCCGTGTGGGCAATAATTTTCGATTCGAGACGGCTGCCGGCATCATCATGAAAACTATAACAATCGAAAACAATCACCCCCTTTCTCCAACAGCCATTTACGACAGCGAACGATTACTCAGGGCCCTCTCGTTTATTAACGATGTCCGGCTCAGGGTATGGCAAACCCCTGCCAACCCGGAAGCAGTCAATGTGAGCATCTATGTGCAGGACCGGTACCCCCATGCAATAACGGGGGGAATGATGGATGACCAACCCCGGGTAAGCCTTATCAACAAAAACCTATTGGGCAGAGGCTTGTCTCTTGCACACACCCTTGTGATGCCCTCTGCCGATTATCGTGACTGGGGATTTAGAGAAACGTTGGGAGCAGAAAATTTTCTGGGAGAATATATTGATCTTGAAATGGACTATGCCCAGACCAAAAAAGTTCATCTCATCGCCGGAAAAATGGAAAAAGAATTTGTTCTTCCCGAGATCAAATATGCAGGAGGTATTCATCTGAACCGGTCTTTCACCAATCCCAATATTCAAGATTATCCGGCTGTTGAGTGGGAACCCCCGTTAGATTTCCGCCGGCAGAATTTCTGGGCGGGACGATCTTTCCAAATCGGGCAATCTGAAGCTCCTCTTCGTTCGAATCTCTATATTACAGGACGTTATTTGGACCTTGAAATGTTCAACCCCCGGGAGCCAGCGGATTTTATACCCGACGGTCAATTTTATTACGGGGGTCTGGCCTTTTCCCGACAGGGGTATTACAAAAACAATCTCATCCACTCTTTCGGTCGAACCGAAGATGTTCCTTACGGGTCACTCGCCAGTTTGTCATTCGGCTACCACAAAAATAAAAGTTATAACCGGCATTTTGCAGGTTTCCACTATTCTTTCGGAAAAACACTTATTCCTTCCCGCGGATACCTGTATTTCAGAAGTGACATAGGCTCATTCTTTAAAGCCGGAAGTCCCCAACAGGGATACATCAAAGTTGGAAGTGAATACATCACCCCCCTCATCACAGTGGGGAAAAGTAAATTGAGGAATTTCCTGGAAATTGAGTATGCCAACGGACTTAACCGTTTCACAGGGGAATATCTGTTTATCGATGAAAAAACCAATGGTCTTCACCGGTTTGATTTTTCAGAAACCATCAGGGGACACGAAAAAATTGTTCTGAAAACCGAGCAAGTCTTTTTCACTCAGCTGGAACCCCTGGGTTTTAAATTTGCGGTTTTTTCGTTTTTCGATTCAGCACTTCTCCGGGAGAACCAGGAAAAGGGCATTTTTCAACAAACACCCTACTTTAGTTTCGGCGGAGGCCTTCGTATTCGTAACGACAATCTTGTTTTCAATACCCTTCAGCTTCGCCTGGCTATCATGCCCAGGGTCCCTAAAGGAATGCTGCCCGCGAGCCTCAGGATTACCGGAGAAAAGCCAAGAAAATTCCGTGATTTTGTGCCCTCTCAACCCGGCTCACCCGTTTACTATTAACCAGGGGCTGTCCATAAAAACAGACAAAACCAGGATCTTTACTGCTAAGCTATAGCAGACGTATGGTGTACAACAGCTTCTTTTTTCCGATTTTTTAAATACCTTTGAATGAAGAACGAAAAGAGATTTGAGACACATTTTTTCACCATTGTCATTATTCAAAAAAAGGAGCAGAACAAACAATAATCCTTTCACAGAAGTCTTTTGTCAAAAGACCATATGATACAGCCTCACATACCAATATTTTTTATTATTTTAGTATTGTATAAAAATCAGAACTGTCTATGAAACGGTCCGTAACCAAACCTTTAATGTTGACTGCCCTGGTTTTCTTTATTGCCACAATCAGTCTTAACAGTCAACAAAACGACGAAATTATACAGAAATGCCGTAATCAGCTCGGGAGTGAATTTATTCACAGCGGCCAACCCATGCGTGCCCTTCTCACAGGTGCTGAAGTTGCGGAATTCCGAACAACAATGTTTGAAGGCAACACCTATCGCATTTCCACCTGCAGTCCCGAAGACCAGGACATCTGGTTTTCTGTGTATGATTCCAACAACAATCTCATTTTCTCGAGCACCCGCCATGATCATGCCGATAAATGGGATTTTAAAATGGAAGGCAACATGGAATGCGTCATTGAAGCGGGATTACGCTCAGAAAGTGACGATTCAGGGATGGCTCTTGTCATGATCGGTTTTAAGAATAACACGCAATCTGAATAGTTCTCTGATCCTGACCCAATTCATTTTTCATGAGTGAAGAAATTCTGAAAGCTTTAATGCAACTCTTTGCCTTGGTTGCTGTCCCAGACCAGGAAGTAGGATCACGACGCAGGATTGTCCAAAACTATCTGGCTCTTCACCTGAACAGCCAACTCATCGAAGAATACCTCAGGCTTTTTGACCAACATCAACAAATTTACCGGGAGAAACTCCGGGAAAAAGGCCGAACCCCCAAACTCCATGCAGCCAGCTCAGTAAAAGTTCTGCGCATTGCCACAACCATCAATGAGGAACTTACCCATTACCAAAAGATCATCGTTGTCATTCAGCTCCTGGACTTTTTGCATTCAGGCGATAAAGGCATATCTGAAATCGAGGAGGAATTTGCCCTCACCATAGCTGAAACTTTCAAACTCAAAAAAGAGGAGTACCTCTCCATAAAAGATTTTGTTGTCAACGAGTCCCCATCACCTGAAAGAAACAAAGACATCCTGATCATTGGAGGCGACAAGAAACGGCAAAATAAAGACCGTTACATTTTTCGTGAGTTTATTAATACGGAAATCTATGTTCTTAACATACCTTCGGTAACTCTTTTTCTGATAAAGACGCTCACCAGTACCGAACTGACCATCAACGGCCAGGTGCTTATCCCCAATCAGCTTCATTTTTTAAGACCGGGAGGTTCCATTCGTTACAAGCATGGTACACCGGTCACCTTCAGTGACATTACCATTCACTTCAACTACAGCGCCAATCAATCGCCCATTGTTTTTGATGTGAGGGATATCTCTTTCAGCTTCAATACCAGGAAAGAGGCAGGTCTGCACCCCATGAGTTTCACCAGCTACTCCGGTCAGCTCGTTGGCATTATGGGGGATTCGGGTGCAGGAAAAAGTACCCTGATCAATGTATTGACGGGTATATTTCTCCCCTCATCAGGAGAAATATTGCTCAATGGCATCGATCTTCATCTTTATCCCGAAAAGATAAAAGGTCTGATTGGTTATGTAGCCCAGGACGATCTTCTGATTGAAGATCTTACCGTTTTTCAAAACCTGTATTACAACACCAGGCTATGCTTTGATCATCTCAGCAAAGAGGAGATCAACGCTAAAGTGAATGGACTGCTGAAATCTTTGGGGCTGCATGAAATCCGTGACATGAAAGTAGGAACGCCCCTCAATAAAAAGATCAGCGGGGGACAACGCAAACGACTTAACATCGCGCTGGAGCTCGTTCGCGAACCAGCAGTTCTTTTCCTTGACGAACCCACATCAGGGCTTTCATCCCGCGATTCCGAAAACATCATGGATCTTTTGAAAGACTTGGCCGTAAAGGGAAAGCTGGTCTATGTCGTTATTCATCAGCCCTCGTCCGAAATTTTTAAAATGTTTGATCAATTGCTGGTGCTCGACAATGGGGGATACCTCATATACACCGGTGATCCTGTAGGGGCCATCAATTACTTCAAATCGTGTATCAACCACGCCAACAAGGATGAAAGTGAGTGTCCTGTCTGCGGAAATGTCAACCCCGAACAAATATTGAACATTGTCAATGCCCATATTCTGGATGAATACGGGCACCCAACCTCCTCCCGGAAGATCGCTCCACCCGAGTGGTTCAACATTTTCAAAAAAAATCATCCCTCCACCATTAGAAGAGAAGAAAAAAGACTCCCTCTACCGGAGGTTCATTTTCAAATCCCGGATAAGGCAGGTCAGCTCATCACCTTCTTTTTACGGGATGTAAAAGCCAAACTCGCCAACCTGCAATACATCATCATCAACCTGTTGGAAATGCCGGTTTTAGCCATTTTACTGGCCGGACTTCTGTATTATTTCCAGGTTGGTGAAGACGCACCCAACCAATACATCTTATACGAAAACCCGAATCTGATCATCTACCTCATCATCTCTGTCATCATCTCTTTATTCGTGGGGTTAACACTCAGCGCCGAAGAGATCATCAACGACAAAAAGATATTAAAACGGGAGGCCTTTCTTAACCTGAGCCGACTGAGTTATCTGCTGTCCAAGATCAGTATCCTGGCCATTATTTCAGCTATTCAGACCTCCCTCCTTGTCCTTATCGGAAATAGCATTCTGCAAATAAAGGGAATGTTTTTGCCATACTGGCTGGTTCTTTTTTCTTCTGCCATTTTCGCCAATTTGCTGGGGCTAATCATCTCTGACAATCTTAAGAAAACCGTCAACATCTATATTCTGATTCCTTTTCTGATCATACCTCAACTCATACTGAGCGGGGTATTTGTCTCATACGACCGGCTGAATCCCAATTTTTCTTCTGTTTCGGAAATTCCCTGGTATGGAGAAATCATCACAGCCCGCTGGGCTTTTGAGGCTTTGGCTGTCCACCAATTTAGTGAAAACGACTACCAAAATGAGTTTTTCACTTTCGAAAAATTGAAAAGCCACGCAACATACCGCAAAGATTACTGGATTCCGGCCATGGAAAGTGAGCTGACCCGGCTGTCCAAGATGGAGGATAAAAAAAATATACAGGAAACTTGTGAATTCGTAAACAAAGAAACAGATGCTTTAAAAGAGCAACTTCCACCAAAACCTGAATTTAAAAATCTTCCCTCTTTCCCCGAAACAGGAAAACCAGTCAGGGAGAAAACAATTAGAGAATTTCGGGATTATCTGAAAAAAATCCGCAACTTCTATATAAATCTTTACAACGAAGCCGACCAGCGAATGGAAAAACGACGTAAGGAGATTATCGGGAATAATCATACAGAGAAAGATCCCCTAACCCAACTTAAAAACCATCATCATAATGAGGGTCTGGAGCGATTTGTCCGGGGGACAGACAACTTTTTCTCAAAGCGGATCATTAAGCACGACGGGCGGTTTATCCAAAAATTTGATGCCATTTACAAAGAACCAAAACACGCTTTTATAAAAGCACATTTTCTGGCTCCCCATAAAAATGTCATCAACAAAAAAATTCCTACACTCCCCTTTAATACCGGGGTGATATGGCTGTTCAACATCTTATTATTTGTATTGCTTTACAGCGGTCCCATCAAAAAGCTGATTTTTGCAATCAAATCGTCTTAATAATAAAATTCAGGATCACAAAAAAACCGGAGAAAGCATCGTTTCCCGGCTTATTGAACCTTTAAGTCCAATCAAATTTAAACATCATTCTTCCATTTCAATCATTTTAAAAGGAAGATTGATAATTGACTGGTAATCTTCTCCAGCTTCAAACATATCTTCATCATCTTCTTCATAATACCAGTTTACCTGCACCTCATGCCCCTTTTTAAACAACAACTCCAGCTTTTTAAAAATATCCAGGATGCATTTGGATGAACTGGTGTTGAAATATTCGAGCTGAAT
>JBNJDH010000074.1:0-10717 GCA_051744695.1 Bacteroidota bacterium
TCGTTTTGAGATCATCACAGGGCCACCTTCGGCCCGCCCAATTTCCATTTCCGAAATATACAAAGGCGATTTTCCTTACGGAGATGAGGAAGATCCGGTTGAGAATTATTTGACTCCCGTGCCTGTGGAGTTTAAAGAGAATGCTGATTTTGGTCGCATCAGAGTTCAGCACACCGGTCATGGGTTTGGTGAGCCCGACGGGTGCAGTGAATTTTGTGATCGCTGGCGTGAGGTGAAATTTAATGGTAAGGTGATTGATCACCGTGACCTCTGGAAAGATTGTGGTGACAATCCCCTTTATCCGCAGGGAGGGACCTGGATCTATGATCGCGGACACTGGTGCCCGGGCGAGTTGCAGAAACCTGACGTGCTGGATGTGAAGGCCCGTCCCGGAGAACATACCATCGACTTTGATATGATGCCCTATGTGGACAGCATCGGTGAAGTGGACGGCCGGGAAGTGGTGACGGCTTACTTTGTGCAGTACGGAACTCCTACCCACCGATATGATGTGGCCATGGAGTCGGTTGTAGTTCCTTCCACTGATCAGCGCTACAATCGCCAAAATCCGGCCGCGTTCAATCCGGTTATCCGTTTTCGCAACCTGGGAGCCGACACCCTTAAAAATATGACCATCCGCTACGGTACCCGCGGATTTGACAAAGAAACCTATCAATGGAGTGGCTCACTGGCTTTTGATGATGTGGCAGAAGTGGAACTTCCCGGTGCCATTGATTTTAAGAAGGATTCAAGTGTCTTTGAAGTGAGTCTGGAGAAGCCCAACGGCAAGAACGATCTCTGGAAAGCAGACAATGAGATGACTTCCAGGTTTCGGGCACCCAAAGAGTTGCCGACCGAGATTGTAGCCGAGTATAAGACCAATAACGCCCCTGAAGACAATCATCTCTACCTGCTAAACGAAGAGAAGGATACCGTTTACCAACGTAAACCGGTTGAAACAAAAGCCGATACGGTTTATTCAGATACCATTCGCGTAAATCCCGGTCTATATGAGTTTTATCTGACTGATAAAGCCGGAAACGGACTTGAGTTTTGGGCCCAACCCCGGCAAGGGTATGGCTACCTGCGCTTTTTGGACACCGATGGCAACATCCTGCATCATTTTGTCAGCGATTGCGGCAATGGTCAGTTCCTGGCTTTCGAAGCATCGGAAGGGGCTGTTCGGGATACATCGGTGGCACAACGGGCCTTTTTCATTTATCCACGGCGGACCAAAGATACGCTGGAGCTGGATGCTTTCCTGGAAGAAGAAGCCGATATGGAGGTTCATTTCGTATCGGATGGCGAACCGGTTGAAACGCATCATTACACCGGGTTTAAGAAAGGCACCTTTGAATACAGTCTTCAGTATTTGCCTAAGGGCCGTTATGTGGTTGAGATTTATGTGGAAGATGAGCTGGTTCACAAGGACCGGATCAACAGGGATTAATGAAAAACCCGAATTCCGGTATTGATTCTGTAACCCATTGATGACGACCGGCATTTGTTGGTATATAACCCTTCAACTACCGGCGACAGTTGGTGGGAGGGCAGAAATATTTTTAAAGTAGCTGTTTCAAAAGACGGCGTGAATTGGCAGGATATTCTGACTCTTGAACACCAGAAAAAAGGAGAGTACAGTTATCCCGCCATTATTCAGAGTGCTGATGGCCTGGTGCATATCACATATACGTGGGACCGAAAGACCATTAAGCATGCGGTTGTTGAGCCAATGTTTTAGCCGCTGTGTATAAAAGATTGGTTCTATGGCAATGAATATATGCGGTTTTCTAACATCTAACAATCTATTTTATCATATGAAGAAAGGAATTCTTCTGTTTGCAACCATTGTGATGGCTGTCACCGTTCACGGAAACAATCAATCACCGATTATCCCGGAACCGGTAGAAATAAGTTTGAAAGAAGGGCATTTCACAATAGATGAGGAAACCTCTGTTCATTTCAATGCTGAGGTGGAGAGGCTGGCTTCCCTTGCGGATTATTTCAGAAATTATATAAAGGAAATATCGGGTCATGACCTGGCGTTGAACAAGTCTTCATCCAAAGAGATCCGCTTTGAATTGATTGACCATGGTCAACTTGGAAAAGAGGGCTATCAATTGGATGTTACTCAGGAGGGGATTGCCATTCAGGCCAATGATCCCCAGGGCATTTTTTACGGGATGCAGTCGCTTTTTCAGACGTTGACGCCCATCCGGACCAATGAGGCATTGAATGTCCCCGCCATGGAGGTGTTGGATTATCCCCGGTTTGAATGGCGGGGGATGATGCTTGACGTGAGCCGGCATTTCTTTTCACCTGAAGCCGTGAAACAATTTATCGACCTGATGGCCACCTATAAAATGAACAAGTTTCACTGGCACCTGGTCGATGATCCGGGCTGGCGCATTGAGATTAAAAAATATCCCAAACTCACCGAAGTGGGAGCGTGGAGGGTGGATTACACCGACATGCCCTGGAGTGAACGGCCCCCTGCTCAGGGAGGTGATACGGCCACTTACGGTGGTTACTATACGCAGGAGCAGATCAAAGAGATCGTGGCTTATGCGCAGGAGCGAAACATCACCATTGTTCCGGAGATTGAGCTTCCCGGCCATTCGGTTGCGGCTCTGGCTGCCTATCCGCAGTATTCCTGTACAGGTGAACCACAGTTTGTGATCACTGGAGGCGATTATCCTGAAGATGTACAAACTGCCTATTGTCCCGGCAAAGAAAAAACATTCACATTCCTTCAGAATATTCTGATAGAGGTGATGGATCTTTTCCCTTCGGAATATATCCATGTGGGAGGCGATGAAGTGGACAAATCGCAATGGGAAAAGTGTGACCTGTGCCAGGAGCGAATAGAAGAAGAAGGACTTGATGATGAAGACGGCCTTCAGAGCTACATGATCCGTCGGATGGAAAAATTTCTCTCCAATCACGGGCGCAAGCTGATTGGCTGGGACGAGATCCTTGAAGGAGGACTGGCACCGGGCGCAACAGTGATGAGCTGGCGCGGAGAATCGGGTGGCATCAAAGCGGCTCGTATGGACCACGATGTGGTGATGACACCGGGATCACCGTGTTATTTCGATCATTATCAGGCCGGACCCGAAGGAGAACCGTTGGCATTTGGGGGGATGAATACGCTTAAAGATGTGTATGATTATGACCCCATTCCTTCCCAACTCGAAGAAGAAAAGGCGAAGCACGTACTCGGTGCTCAGGGCAATGTGTGGACAGAATACATCCCAACGCTTTCGCACCTGGAATATATGATCCTGCCCAGGATGACCGCTCTGTCGGAAGTGGTGTGGTCACCGGCCGGGAAAAAAGACTGGGAGGCCTACAACAGAAGACTTCGTTCCTGGCATTTCCGGATGTATGATCACAAAGGGTTTAATTACAGTGAGGGCAACAGCAAAGTGATCATCAAACCAGTTTCTGAGGAAGGTCGGCTAATGGTGGAGCTCAGGACCGAACTGATCGATGCCGGCATTGTCTATACGCTGGACGGCTCGGAACCGACTTCAGAGAGTAAGCATTATACAGAACCCATAGAAATTGAGCAATCCACCACACTTAAGGCATCTACAGTCCGAAATGGCGAAGTATTAAGTCCCGCTCCGGCGGTTCAGGAGTTCAGTATCCATAAAGCTATTGGCCGCGAGGTGGAGTATGAAAATCCGGTGAGTTCCTATTACTCGGCCGATGGGCCCAATTCACTGACCGATGGTGTTCGCGGGACCCTGGAAGTCGGTAAATTCTGGCACGGGTTCAGCGGTTCCGATATGGTGGCAGAGATTGATCTCGGACGTGAACATGATCTTAATGAACTTGTGCTGGGTGCCCTTCAGAAAAGAAAAGACTGGATATTTCCGCCCCGCCAGGTGATTTTTGAGGTCTCGGACAATGGAGATGATTTTCGGGAAGTGGCTACTGTGGATTGTCCGCTTTCGCCGGATGATAAAAGCAATCAGATCATTGATTACAGGGCCAATGTGGACGTGGAAGGGGCCCGTTACATCCGGGTGAAAGCCAAAAATTTCGGTGTTTGTCCCGAAGGCCATCCAGGCGAGGGTGAACCCACCTGGCTGTTTGTGGATGAAATCATCGTGAAATAGTGTTTGTTCAGAACATTCCCTTTAGCTGTCTGCCCTTAGGGCATCTGTTGTCAAATATCTGAATTAATAACTTCTAACAATCTATCAATGATACAAAGAATCACGTTCTGGCTGTTGATGATACCAGCGTTTTTGGTTTCCATTTCTTTAAAAGGAAATGACGGGGTGGAATCATCAAAATATTGGGAAGATGATCAAGCTGTTCCTGAATTTTCGCCTCGTACATATGTTTGTTACCATCGTTCCGGAGCCATAGAAATCGATGGAAAGCTTGATGAAAAAGCATGGTCCGAAATCCCGTGGACCAGCTCTTTTGAAGACATAAGAGGAGAGGGTTGGGCCGAACCGGAGCATGACACGCGTGTCAAAATGATGTGGGATGATGAGTATTTCTACGTGGCGGCTAAACTAGAAGAGCCACACATTTGGGCCACCATAGAAGAACGCGATGCGGTGATCTTTCACGACAACGATTTTGAGGTTTTCATCGATCCCGATGGCGATACACACGGCTATTACGAATTAGAGCTGAATGCCTTGAATACCATCTGGGACCTTTTGTTGGTCAGACCTTACCGCGATGGAGGTCCGGCTATTGACAACTGGGACATCAACGGACTTCGCACCGCCGTGCATGTGGATGGCAGCCTGAATGATCCTGAAGACCGCGACAATAGTTGGAGCGTGGAGATCGCTTTTCCTCTTTCTGCTCTGGAAGAGTTCGGCAAAGGAGTGCGCCCCGGTGACGGCGTTCAATGGCGCGTGAATTTCAGTCGTGTACAGTGGCAGACCAGCATCGCCAACGGCGAATACCGGAAAAAAACCGATCCTGAAACCGGCAATCCATTGCCTGAAGAAAACTGGGTATGGTCGCCCCAGGGGGTAGTGGATATGCACAGACCCGAGACCTGGGGTGTTGTGCAATTTTCCCGGAAACTCGCTGGTAAAGGAGAGGCTGATTTCAATTTTGACCCTGCTGAAAACATCAAATGGGAGCTGAGAAACCTGTATTTTGCCCAGCGTCGTTTCCGTGCCGAAAACGATCGTTATGCCAGGTCAATAGATGAACTGGAACAAGTAGGCTTTATCCCGGCAGCCCTGGAATTTGATCCCGAAATGAAAACCGGTTTTCAGACCTATGAGATCCGTGCCCGGGGAGAGAATCTTTACTGGCACATTAACAATGAAGGCAGAACATGGTCGTCCCGAAGGGAGGAGTGAAGCCAGGAGGGAATAGCTCGATGTTCAAAAAGTCAAGCGCAGCACATCTCTCTATCTTCTAACCTCTAGCCTCTAGCCTCTAGCCTCTAACCTCTAACCTCTAACCTCTAATTTCCAGCTTCTAACCCTCCAAAAAGGTCTATAAAAGACAATCACCATGCACAAATTTGTCTACATCCTTATATTCTCATTCATATCATTGCCATTCATTACCGGTCAGGAAACCAGTGAAGAAAAGGCCACCAGGATGGAATGGTTCAAAGATGCCAAACTAGGGATTTTCATCCATTACGGAATTTATGCTGTCAATGGCATTGATGAGTCCTGGTCCTTCTTCAACCGGTATATTTCCTATGAAGATTATATGAATCAACTGGAAGGTTTTACAGCTTCCGATTATGACCCCGAGCGTTGGGCTGAAATGTTTCATGAGGCTGGTGCCCGTTATGCCGTCATGACTACCAAGCATCATGACGGAGTGGCGCTTTGGGATGGGGATTTTGACCATTACAATGTAGCCGAGGACACTCCTGCCGGGCGCGATTTGGTCGGACCATTTGTCGATGCCATGCGTGAAGAAGGCCTGAAAGCCGGTCTGTATTATTCACTTATCGACTGGTCGCATCCCGACTATCCGGCTTTTACCCGGGAAGAAGTTCGTTATGAAGATGCCCCTGAAAGGTGGAGCAATTTTGTTGATTTCTATTTTGGGCAGATGGAGGAGTTGTCTGAACGATATGACCCGGATCTTTATTGGTTTGACGGCGATTGGGAGCATAGTGCGAAGGAATGGCGTGCGGCCAAACTCAGGAAAAAGTTGTTGAATCTCAACCCTGATGTGATTATCAATGAACGATTGAAAGGGTATGGGGACTATACCACCCCCGAGCAGGGTGTGCCTGTAAATGTTCCAGAAAGCCCTTACTGGGAATTGTGTATGACCATGAACGATTCCTGGGGCTATCAACACAATGACCACCATTATAAAACACCCTATCAGTTGTTATGGACGTTTGTCGATTGCATCAGCAAAGGCGGAAATCTTCTTCTGGATGTTGGGCCTATGGAAGATGGCAATATACCGAAGCCACAGGTTGAAATCCTTGAAGCTTTTGCCCGGTGGACCGGCAAGCATTCGGAAGCCATTTACGGAACCCGGAAGGGACTCCCTGAAGGGCTTTTTTGGGGGCCTTCGGCACTGAGCAAAGACCGGCAAACCTTGTATTTGTTCCTCGATCATCGGCCCCATGAATCTGTGCAGGTGAGGGGATTGGATGTGAATGTGGAAAATGTCCGTGTTGTCGGCATGGATCAAGATATTGAATATGACCTGAAGCGAGGAACCGGGCTATTGACTTTCAATGTTTCTAAAGATGTCTATGATCCGGATATTACCGTTTTGGCTGTTGATCTGGAAGAGCCTCTGAAATTGAAGCAACCCGCACAGAAACCTACTGAAGCACTGCTTGCCAGGTTAAAGGACAATGCCAGATGGGCCGAAAAACATCTTCCCCTTATGGATGAGCCGGGTCCTGGAATTTCCACTCTGCACTATGCAGGCCCCTCACTGTTGTCAGAAAATCAGGATGTTTTGTATCTTATGGTTGACGGAAAGCCCAATGGCCCACTGGTATTGAAGGGTTTAAAAAACGAGATAAACCGAATCTGGGTAGTGGGCAATGGCACCAAATTGTCACATAAAGTTTTCGGAGAGCTTTACTGGAGCGATGTCCCCGGAATTGCCTATATCGATGTGCCCGATCGTGTACTTGATCCCGAAGTGACAGTGGTTGCTGTATTACTCGACGGCCCCGTTTCTCTTTACAGTGAAGAGGGGCAGGTTATTGAGAGCAATTAATGGGGCTGCTCCGAAAAAATTTCTTTAACTTCTTTCTGTAAGTTCTTCAATTCGAGAAATTTTTCAACATTTTCCTGCCAATCGGACCTATTAATTTTTGTTAATACTTATTTGAGGGTTAGGGTTTTGTTGAATGAGACAATAATTTTGTCGGACTTACTTAAGCAAAAAAATAGAAAAAGATTTTACATGAAATATAAAAAATGTATATTTGTAATGTGAAATAAGGATGAAAAATGAAGGAACTACCCTATGAAAGGGCTAAAACTTAAGGTAGTAATTTGCTGTTCTGGATCATCCTTTACGTTTTTTGTGTTTTTTTTAATTTAATAAAAGCCTTCATAGAGGGCGTTATTGATGTTCATTAATTTTTCAATTTAAAAACAAGTCTATGATGCGATTAAAAAGTTGTTTTCCCTTGGGGAGAAAAAGCAACAGGTTTTACGCACTGGCTGTTGCTACATTGCTGATTTTAAGTGGTTTAAATTCAGCACAGGCATCAGGCAGTGACGGCCTGGAAGAAAGTACTTCACAGGAACAGCAGGATGCAAACATTACTGTGAAAGGTGCTGTTACTGATCAGGACGGAGAGCCGATCCCTGGTGTTAATGTTGTTGTTGTGGGTACATCTACAGGAACCATTACCGATATGGATGGTAACTATTCGATTGATGTTCCTGAGGATGGCTCTTTGAAGTTTTCTTTCATCGGTTTTGACGAAAAGGAAATTGCCGTAAACGGTCGTCAAAACATTGATGTGACACTGCAGGAACAGGACCAGCAACTTGATGAAGTGGTTGTAACTGCCCTGGGCATTAAAAGAGAGACCAAAAAACTGGGTTACGGAATGACGGAAGTTTCAGGAAATGATGTTTCCTCCGTAAACACTGTGAATACCACCGATGCCCTTCAGGGTAAATCATCAGGGCTGACCATTGGTTCTTCAGACGGTGGATTGTTTGGTAACTCAAAGGTTCAGGTTCGGGGGGTTTCGGTTTTGAATTCGAATAACAACCAACCAATTTATGTGGTTGACGGGGTGATCCTTGACAATTCCGTGTCGGATGCCAGTGCGGACTGGGCTTCCAGTGCCAATGACTTTGGTAACCAGTTGAAGAACCTGAATTCGGATGATTTTGAGTCGGTATCCGTACTGAAAGGGGCAGCGGCCACAGCCCTTTATGGTTCAAGAGGAATCAACGGCGCCATTGTGATTAACACAAAAGATGGTGAAGGGCTGGATCAGGGAATAGGTGTTTCGGTGAGTCAGTCTATAGGTGTGGATCATGTTTTTGATCAGCCCGACATTCAGTATGAATATGGCCCTGGTATGTTTGCCGGTTATATAAACTATGGTGAACAAGAAGATGGAGCTTATCGCAAATTTGACACCAGTCAGTTTTATTACAACAACGATGGAGACCGTG
The DNA here is from genome assembly GCA_051744695.1 of Bacteroidota bacterium. Classification (GTDB taxonomy): domain Bacteria; phylum Bacteroidota; class Bacteroidia; order Bacteroidales; family Marinilabiliaceae; genus Marinilabilia. The sequence goes on from JBNJDH010000074.1 coordinate 8,634, forward strand.
CCATTCGGAATCACCCCTGGGGATCCTATGGCTGGGGGCCCAAATATGACGGCAGCAAAATGGTGGAAGACTATGATGGAACCATGCGCCCTTATGAACCGGCCAAAAACAATATGGTAGATGCTTACGATCTTGGTTTCAACAGTAATACAAATGTTTCTTTAAGAGGCAACAATGAAAATGGTTCGTTTTACCTGTCTCATTCATACAATTACAGGGAAGGAACTTTGCCCAAAAACACATTTTCCAAAAACTCGACCAAATTTAAGGGGACTTACAATCTGACCGATTGGCTAAGGGCAGAAGCTTCTATCGCTTATAACACTTCAACCCCCAAAAATCCACAGAACTCTATTGGACAGTCCTTTGCAACTGGAGGATTCAATAACTGGTATGATCCGGATCGCTGGGTGAAAGAAGATATTTATCAGGCTGAACATGGCGGTGTGCCAAGTTCGGATTATAGTGACGAGTATGCCTACGTTCCTGGTAACAACACATGGTTCCAATATCATAAAAATGAAAATGTTCGACAAGAACAAATGACCCGTCCCATTGTCAGGTTGACTGCTGATCTTAGTGATTGGGTTTCTTTGACGGCAGAGGGGAATATGAACCATTTTACATTGGAGCATGAAAACAAGCAGCTGGGAACCGGTTATGCCAATGAAGGTGGGTATTACCGGCTTGAACACGAACGTAATGTAAGTCGGACAGGGAAGTTGACTGCCAATATTCGTGGCGATATTACAGACGACATTAGTACGGATGTAATGCTTGGGGCTGAGATCTTTGAACAAGAATCTTCCATGTCGGCTGCCTGGACTGATGGGGGACTGATTGTCCCGGGTAAATATTTTGTTGAAAATTCTAAAAAGACCCATTTATCAGAGGCATCTGTTTTTGATACCAAGCAGATCAACTCGTTGTATTTTTTGGCCAATTTTGGATGGAGAGACCAGGTTTATCTTGATATTACCGGACGTAACGACTGGTCTTCATCTCTGGTTTATACAGATGGAACAGGGAATTATTCCTATTTCTATCCATCGGTTAGTTCTTCATGGATATTCAGTGAATCCATTGACATGCCGGCTTGGATGTCATTTGGAAAACTTCGCCTGTCATGGGCCCAGGTTGGTAACGATACCGATCCTTACAACATCAACAAGGGTTATTCGGTTGATAACTATGAACTTGCTGATGGAAATGTTTACATGAACAATCGTTCCACGACATCTGTAGATCGTGAAATTGAACCTGAAAGGAAAAATTCTTTTGAAGCTGGTTTGGATGTTAGGTTTTTCCAGAACCGCATCGGGTTAGACTATACCTATTACGATGAAACCATTAAAAACCAGATCGGGAATGTGCCCATTCCATATCAGTCAGGTGTTGAGGAGTTGCTGACCAATGTGGGTACACTGACCAATTCAGGCCAGGAGATCAGTCTGCGGGTTGTTCCCGTTAAACTTCATGATTTTGAGTGGACCACAACTATGAATTACTGGGACAATACCACAACAATTTCTGATCTGCACGAAGATTATGGCGACTACAGAGTGCTTGGCGGAAGTGTCAACTATGGAAACTACCGCATTGGTTCTGTTGCTTATGAAGGAGGAGAATATGGTGTTTTGATGTCAGATAGTAAGCCAAAAGTAGATCCCGAGACTGGTAAGAAGATACTTAGCTGGAATGATTCCTGGCGTGCTGCTTATTACACACGTAGTGGTGAAGTTGAAAAAGTTGGTAAAATGCAGCCCGATTTTGAAGGATCATGGAACAATTCATTCAGCTACAAAGGTCTTTCACTGTCAGTATTGCTGGATGCCCGTTTCGGTGGGCATCTTGCTTCGTATGGAAACCGTTACGGAACCGCTTATGGTTGGCTAGAAACATCTCTGGAAGGACGAGATAAATCTCATGGCGGTGTTGAATGGACATCTGACTATGAAAGTACTGAGGGAAGAACTTATGATGATGGTATTATTCCCGAAGGTGTTTTTGACGATGGCCAAACTGTTACTGCACCAGACGGATCAACTGTTGACGTAGGTGGAATGACCTATCAGGAAGCTTTA
>JBNJDH010000075.1:0-10693 GCA_051744695.1 Bacteroidota bacterium
CTGAACACCGAACACTGACACCCATCAGACAAAGGTGTCGAAAATATACCAGAAAGTATTAGAGACTGGTATTATGCAGTTACGTTCCAGCGTCGACTCTTTATAATACCGCTGCATGTAATCGTCCAGACTATCCACGAAAAAACTCTGTTCTCCTTCCTGACGCATAGAGTCAATTTTTTCCAGAGCTTCCTGAAATCTGAACTCATTATATAAAACCTGCAATTCTTCTTCCATCTTTGCCGTTTTATGGCTACAGGAACTTATGAACAAAATCAATAACATCCCTGTAAGAACCAAAGTTTTCGCACTATGGTGTATCATGATCGTAATTTAAATTCAAACAAATTTAACTATTTTTGTTTGGTTGTATTACATCTTACAAATAAATTTAAACTTTTAAAATTTCCCAAGATCCAAAACTTATGAAAACAGAAACAACTCTAATGTTTAGGTCTCTGTTTTTTAATTTTTTTAAAGCATCTGAGCTATCATTCATCGTAAAACAAAACCATATCACAATGAGAAAAACACTGTTATTATTAATCGCAATGCTTATTCCAATGGGACTTACCGCCCAGGTAAAAACCGGTATTGAAATGCTTCGCGAACAAAACTTCGAGGCTTTGAAAGGGAAAAATGTCGGTTTAATCACAAACCCCACGGGTGTGGATGCCCAACTGAAATCGACAATCGACATTCTGCATGAGGCCCCCGGCGTTGATCTGAAAGCTCTTTACGGCCCTGAACACGGAGTCAGGGGCGATGTAGAAGCAGGAGAAAAGATCGGGGACATGGTAGATGAAGAAACCGGCACCCAGGTTTACAGTTTGTACGGAAAAACACGAAAGCCCAGTGATGAAATGCTGGAAGGGATCGATGTATTGGTGTACGACATTCAGGACATCGGCTCACGCTCCTATACATACATCAGCACTTTAGGCCTGGCCATGGAAGCTGCCGCAGAAAACGACATCACCTTTGTTGTCCTTGACAGACCAAACCCGCTGGGTGGAAATAAATTTGAAGGGCCGGTCACAGAGCTGGAATTCACTTCTTTTGTCAGCCAGTATCCCATTACTTACGTACATGGATTTACAGTAGGGGAACTCGCCCATTTTCTGAACGGGGAAGAACTTTTAAAAGAGGGCATCCAATGCGATCTGGAAGTAATCGAAATGAAAGGCTGGGATCGCTCCATGACCTTTGAAGAAACAGGCCTGCCCTGGATCCCGTCTTCACCACACATTCCACATGCCCACTCTGCAGTTTATTACCCGGTTTCGGGCATTTTAGGAGAACTTTACGTCTATAACATCGGCGTTGGTTACACGCTGCCGTTTCAATTGTTCGGAGCTGACTGGCTCGAAGCGGATAAACTTGCGGAAAACCTGAACGAGTTGGAGTTGCCGGGTGTATTGTTCAGACCCGTCCATTTCAAACCCTACTACAGCACTTATGAAGGAGAAAAGGTCCAGGGCGTTCAGGTACATTTGAAAGATGCGGGTAAAGCGCCACTCTCCCTTATCCAGTTCTATGTACTTCAGGAAGCCTACGAAATGTCACCTGACAAAAATGTTTTTGAACTCTGCGACAGCTCCAGGCTGGGAATGTTCGACAAAGTGTGCGGAACAGATAAAGTGCGAAAAGAATTTGAGAAAGATTTCCGCGTGGAAGACATTAAAGATATCTGGACCCGGGATGTGGAAGAGTTTAAGGAAAAAGCTGAAGGGTATTTTCTGTATTAAAAAATAAGTGAGGGTTTCACTCGAAGTGAAGCCCTCACTATTAAAAGGTATATTTTCCACACAATCCGGATCAATGGTTCCATAGTATATGGATGAGTATGCCCGGGGTGTATGGAAAGGTAGCCCCGGAATGTTTGGAACGACAGGGTCAGATTTTTTGATATTCGGAATCATTATTGCCCGGGGAATTTATGTAAACAGTGGCAGATTGCTTCACCGGACACCAGTAGATCGGAATTTCTCTCAAAAACTCCTTTCAAAACAACCTAAACCTTAATAAAAATCCGGTTTCGATAAAGGATATACCCGATCAGCCAGAAAAAGACAATGTGGGCAATGGCATACAATAATGACCCACTCATGTTCCCGGCAACAGGCACAAAAATATTTTGAAACAACCAGGTATTTCCGGCCATGAGCTCACCATCAGAACCCGGGATCTTAATCAACTGGCTAAGTATTCTCGCCCAAACTCCCGAAAGAGCATAAATAAAAAGGGGATTCATTCCGAACACGACAAAGAAGGAAGTCCATTTTTTATACCCTTTGACATCAATGATGAAAATAAGCAAAGCCAGGAACATTAAGGCAAGTCCGCCTGTATACAACACATATGAACTGGTCCACAAGGGCTTATTGATAGGGAAAAGAATGCCCCACCCCCAACCAAGCAAAGCGGCAACAACGCCATACCCGGCGAGCATCCGGGGCACAAGTGATTTTTCTGAATTGCGTATCATATCACCTGCCAGATATCCCATCAACACGGTGACAATCGCAGGCAGCGTACTCAACAATCCTTCAGGATCAAAGGGAATACCAAATCCGGTATACAAATGCGACTCACCAAGAATGGCCTTATCGAAAGCCAAAGTGGCATTGCCTTCCAAACTATATGGATCGGCGCCGCCAAACCAGGAAAGAATGCCCCAGTAAAGCAACAAAATACCCAAACCCACAAGGGGGATATATTTTCGCCGGATTGATAAAACAATCAAGGAGGCAAAACCATAAGCCAGGGCAATTCGCTGAAGAACCCCCATAATTCTGAGTGAACTATAATCGGTCGTCCATTGCGGGAAGGAATTCAAAAACAACCCGATCACAAAGATCAGAATGGTCCGCCTGATAAGTCGTGTCAGCGAAGATTTGTTTAGCGTGTTTCCATATTTCAGAAAAGAAAAAAACATAGAAGTCCCTACCACAAAAAGGAAAAAAGGAAAAACCAAATCAGTGGGCGTACATCCGTGCCACTCGGCATGGCGCAGAGGAGCGTAAACATATTCCCAACTTCCGGGTGTATTGACAACAATCATCAGGGCAATGGTTAGTCCCCGCATTACATCGAGGGCCAGATATCTTTCAGATTTCTTCATGATTGAGATGGTTTATTCGAAAAAATTAACAATCCTAAAAACACCAAGAATCCATTAAGGAGCAACATTTCAAAGCCAAATTGATATCCACCCAGCCACCTTTCAGAATTCACATCAATGATATAACAAAGAATTGGGGACAAGACACTAATATAAGGGACCATCCGGTCACGGGTGCCCCGCCGGGTAAGAATACCAAAAGCAAACAACCCAAGCAAGGGACCGTAGGTATATCCTGCTGCCGTGAAAACGGAATTCACGACGCTTTCATCATTAATGATCCGGAAAAGAACGATCACCAGGAACATGATAAAAGAGAACGTCAGGTGAACTTTGATTCGGGTGGGGGTGGTAGATTTGGCTTTGGGATCTACTTTCAGAAAATCAATACAGAAAGCCGTAGTAAGCGCAGTTAAAGCTGAATCGGCACTGGAATAAGCTGCGGCTGTAATGCCCAGAAGGAAGAACACACCCACTACAGTTCCAAAATACTTAATGGCCAGGAGCGGAAACACATCATCCGTCCGTTCAGGAATTTGAATGCCCATTTCGGCTGCATAATGATAAAGCATAACACCCAGCCCCAGGAACAGAAGATTCGTCAGCACAAAAGAGAAACTAAACCAAAAAAGGTTTTTCTGTGCTTCGTGCTGGTTCTTACAAGTCAGATTTTTCTGCATCATATTCTGATCCAGCCCCGTCATTACAATGGTGATACCAATTCCGGCAATAAACTGCTTAAAGAAGTTGGTATCTGAGCGCCAGTTCCAGTCGAATATCTCGCTGTGCGGATGTTGCCTGATGGTTTGGATCATCTCTCCCACACCCATATCAAGTTGTTGCAGAATTACAACCACAGTCACTATAACCGAGAGGAGGATGAAAAGCGTTTGCAAAGTATCTGTCCACACCACGGTTTTAATCCCGGCTTTAAAGGTATAAAGCCAAATGAGGGTGATAGTTGCCAACACGGTGACCCAAAAAGGAACGCCGATGGCATCGAAGAAAGAGATTTGCAAAACACCCGCCACCAGGTAAAGGCGAAAAGAAGCCCCAATGGTTTGCGACAGAATAAAGAAAAAGGATCCCGTCTTGTAAGAGCTCAGCCCAAATCGCTGGTCGAGATAAGTATAAATTGAAACCAAATTCCGCTTGTAATACAACGGCAGCAACACCAGTGCAATCACCCAGTAGCCCACAAAATTTCCGAGAATAAACTGGAAATAACTCCAGGCACTGTTGCCGACTTCTCCCGGAACAGAAATAAAGGTGACCCCCGAAATGGTTGCCCCGATCATCCCGAAAGCCACCAAATACCATGGCGACTTCCGGTTTCCGGTAAAAAAAGTTTCCGTATTGGCATCTCTGGACGAGAACCAGGAAATCAGAAAAAGCGCACTAAAAAATCCAAGTATGACAATTAAAACAACGGTTGTACTCATTGCTGATCACCTTTCGGTATAAAATATTCACATACTGATTCCAAATTGGTGGGGCTTAGGGCTGAAATGGCGTAATAATATTTTTCCGGTTTGGTTTTCCGGTCTATTTCGTAAGTGACGCGCTTCTTCCCGGTCACCTCAACAATATATTCGGGATTTTCGGTAGTAATCCGCTTTCCTTTTTTGAACTTGTAAACGACAAATATATCATTATTCTTTCCGGGTTCCCATTCCAGTTGAATAGAATCCCCCTTCACTTCCATGTTAAGATTTTTCGGGGGCTCAGCAGTGATTTGTTCTACCCGCGGATTGACAGGAGGAAGGGCTTCGTATCGATAGAGGCGGCGCTGCATTTTTTGCTTGAGGCGCCGGGGATTGTTGTGCATAGTTTTGGCGCTAAAATACATGCTTCCGTCGATATTGGGATAAGTGCGGTTCAGCTTTAGCTGCTTTATAATCTGGCGGGATGAGCGCCACTCACGGTCATTAGATTCACGGTCGATCCGGTAAAAAGCCTGTCCGATATACAACCGGCACCCCAGGGCATTCCGGCTCCACCAATCGGCGATGATCTCATAATCGGCCACTTCCTTACCAATATGCCAGTAAATCTGGGGCGTAACGTAATCGATCCATCCCTCTTCCTGCCAACGCAGGATATTGGCAAACAAGTCATCATAATTGGTCTGGCCAGCCTGAGTAGCTGAACCTTTGGGGTCATCCGCCCGATTGCGCCATACACCAAAAGGACTGATGCCGAAAGCCACATGAGGATTGACTGCTTCAATGGTATCATGGAGTTGTTCAATGATCAGGTCTACATTATCCCTGCGCCAATCATCCTTCTCCTCCTCAGAAAAGCCCCGCGGATATTCTTCGAAAGCTTCCTGATCAGGAAATTCTTCTCCCTGAATGCGATAGGGATAAAAATAATCGTCGAAATGAAGGGCATCCACCTCATAACGACGCAAAATATCGCCAACCACCCCGGCTACATGGTCTCTCGTCTCCGGGAGTCCCGGGTTGAAATAACGGGTAGAACCATAAGTCACAAACATTTCGGGGTTTTTGTTAACCGGGTGTTCAGAGGATACAGAGGCATCCGCAGTATCAGTGACAGCCCGGTAGGGATTTAGCCAGACATGTACTTCAAGTCCACGTTTATCGGCCTCCTCCAGAACAAAATCCAATGGGTCATAAAAGGGATCGGGTGCCTCTCCCTGCTCTCCCGTCAACCATTCCGACCAGGGTTCCAGCTCAGACTGAAAAAAAGCATCTGTTGAAGGTCGTATCTGGAACACCACCGTATTCATATTATAATCTTTGGCCAGATCCAAAAGTTCGAGCATCTCATCCTTTTGCATATCAGTTGACAATCCTGGCTCTGAGGGCCAGTCGATATTGGCCACGGTGGCAATCCATACAGCACGCATCTCACGTTTCGGATAGGTCCAGTTCCACCACCAGGCCTGGGTTTCAATACTAAACAGGGCTAAAAGTACGATAATTAAAAAACCTTGTTTCTTCATTTTTAAAAAGTTGAAAGATTATCAAAAAAGAAGGCTTTATGTGCAGACATGTATGATTATAGGATTATTTTCAATCCATAATCAGTTTAACTTTTTGCAAAAACCTATGGGTTAGTTGTTTAAAAATCGCAGGCTATTTGTGCTAAGATGAAGTTTATTAATGTTATACGATTCATCTTAAATCTTATATCTAAAAATCTAACGATCTATTGTTCATAAGAAACCAGGGAGCAAAAACATGCCATGCTCCCCGGTATATGTAGCTTTACTCTTCATTCCTCTCTTTTTTCACGCCAAACTGCGGATCAATTTTCAGATAGTTCAGCAGGATAAAACCGGGGATGGTACACAAAACAACCCAGATAAAGAAGTTCTGATATCCCACAATTTCCTGAACCCAACCAGAAATCATGCCGGGAATCATCATACCCAGGGCCATGAGTCCTGTACAGATCGCATAATGGGCGGTTTTGTGCTTACCTTCAGAAAAGTAGATCATATAAAGCATATAGGCTGTAAAGCCAAAGCCATACCCAAACTGTTCAATGGCGACACCGCTTGAAATGACCCACATACTCTGCGGTGTGGTGTAAGAAAGAATCACAAAAACCACATTGGGCAGATTCATCGCAAGCGCCATCGGCCATAGCCAGTATTTCAGCCCTTTGCGCGAGGCCACAATACCTCCAAGGATGCCTCCAAGGGTAAGAGAAAGGATTCCAATGGTTCCATAGATCAGCCCCACATCACCGGTTGTCAGCCCAAGACCACCCACTTCACGGGCATCGAGCATAAAGGGCGAGGCCAGCTTCACAATCTGGGATTCACCCAGCCGGAACAACAGGAGGAAGCCTAATGCAGGCCCCATATTTTCTTTTTGGAAGAAGGATTTAAATGTTTTTAGGAATTCCGTAAAAAGATTCTCTCCTTCACCCGACACAGTGGCCTTGTCTGCAGCAGGTTTAGGCAAAATAAACCGGTGATAGACAAAGAAAAGGAAGAACAAACCTGCCAGAATCATAAAGGTAATGCTCCAGGCCAGTGGGATGTTTCCTGAACGACCTTCGTAATAAGCGACCGACTCGCCTTCCAGCTTGGGATCAAGTTGGATAACGATCCAGGCCGTTTCATCATAATTGGCCTGCGTAAACTCGATTCGTTCTCCTTCGATGAGTTCGATGCTCTCATCCCCTCGTTTAATTCCGGAATTGAGCACAACTTCCTCATCTTCTTCAGGCGTCTCGGCAAGTCTGACACCAATAAGACCAATATTCCCGGGTTTCAGGCCCGCATCTTCTACTTCTTCGCGGTCAAATACAGACTTAAGCTTTTCGGTGAGTGGACCGGAAACATTTTTTCCAAACCATCCCTGATCGGCATCTTCCTCCTTTTCTTCCTCTGGAATGACAAAACCCTTTTCCAGGTTTTGTTCAGCCGCCCATTGTTTGAGACTGTCAATGGTTTCTGGTGAAGCCTTTTCAGTGGGAATCTCAAGGTCTTTTTCCGTGAGGATAAAGCTTTGATCTGGTTCGGGCTCTTTGTTTTTAAAGTCGGGAACTTCTATTTCGGCAGGCAAATCGGGTTGTGTCTGAACTGTGAACTCGACGGGTTCTCGTCCCGTATAAGTCTCAAAAAAACCTGCCAGAATGATCAGCAATCCCTGCCCGGTGATCATGGCCACCCGGTAAAAAGTGCTTCGGATCCCCACGAAATAGGCCTGACTATGTTCATCAAGGGCAAGCATGTAAAAACCATCCGATGCAATATCATGCGTGGCCGAGCTAAAAGCCAGAAGCCAGAAGAAAGCCAGGGTGTATTGAAAAAAGCTGGGAGCAGGAATGGTAAAGGCCACCCCTGCAAGTCCGGCCCCGACAAGCATTTGCATGATCAAAATCCACCATCTTTTGGTCTTCAGCATGTCCACAACAGGACTCCACAGGGGTTTGATCACCCAAGGCAAGTATAACCAGCTTGTATACAGGGCAATATCTGCATTCGATATACCCAGTCTCTTGTACATGATCACCGAAACGGTCATCACGATCACATACGGGACACCCTGGGCAAAATAAAGTGTGGGCACCCATGCCCATGGTGTTTTGAGTTTTGACAGCATAAAAAATCTTTTGGTTTATTTCACACTCTCTCCTGTAAAAAGGTCAGGATTTGTCAGCTTCTAATGATTAGATTCGTAAGTCTCCATTGATGAAAGATAAAAGATCAACGACGCCGTCCCATCCATTGTGGGTTCATTGGTGGAATAATCACCGATATCATCATGATAAACAGCTTTTCCGTGTTGAAACGGCGCATATTCATCTTCCTCTTCCAACTGAATGCCACGGAGTCCTTCATAGATCGATTGGTAAACCGGCCCGTCAACAAGTCCACCTGTCGTGTTTTCGTCCAAAATAAAGGGAAATGCTGAATGCGGCATCTGTGGAGAATCTCCACCCTCAGGCAGATCACAAACCATACTGGTTCCCCACGGATTGCAACCGAACAGCCAGTCACGCAAGGCCGCTTCCATTTCCTGAAACTGTTCATCACCGCTTTCCCGGTGATACAAACGGGCCTGTGTCAAAGCAGCCACCACGAGGTTATTGGAACACCAGATAAAAGGCACCCCGATACGAAACGGATCATCAGCAGCTTCTTTTTCAAGAAGATCAAGACCATCCTTCATAAAACCGAGGTACTTCTCCCGAAGTCCTCCATCAGCCTGATGCGCAACCAGATAATGACCTACATTCACAAAGGGATAATACTGATAATGACGAGCCCTGTGGAATTCAATCCAGGGGGTAACAGGTTCAACTTCTCCCCAAAAATCAGCTTTTTCAATCCACTTTTCAAGAGAATCGGGTCGGATCAAACCGATAGCAGCAGCCCCAAGTTCCAGATCATCCACATAATTCTCTTCTTCATAGAAATAGGGAGACGCGTAACAAGCGGTTTGTGCGGCACCGGGATTTTCTGCGCCGAAAGCAAATGCTTCAACCGCTTTTTGTTTCATCTGCCGGCCCCATTCAGACTCTTCATCTTTCAGCACATCGCCACCCAAAGCAAAGGCAGAGGCAAATTTTCCGGCGGTTGATGCGACACCTGTAGATCTGTTTTTATGGGGCCCCAGCCCTTGTCGATCACCGGTCACGTAATAAACCGGCCGGTATTGCCCAAGACCATAATCCACGGAGTCCTTATTGGGTAGGCGATATCCGGCATGATCCCTGTCATCGGCAATCTGGTTATACATTTCTCCCGGCGCAGGATTCATGCGCATAAGCCATTCCAATCCCCAGACGGCCTCATCCAAAACATCGGCTCGTCCATTAGGCCCATCATGACCAGAGGCATCATAATGATCTTCAAAGGCAGCGGGATTTTCGCGATAGGCAAACAACATCTGAAAGACGGCATTGGCAGAAGTGCTGGTATATTGCAGATAGTCGGATGCATCGTGCCAGCCTCCGTGCACATCGATCTTCTCCCCGCTTTTTTCGGGATGATCGACAACAACCCCGTCATGTACGTGACAGCTGTCTTCGAGGAACGGATTGTAGCCACAACGCTGCTGACGCATATAATTCAACAGGAAATCAGCCGTGCCCTCATAAACATCCGCCCCGATCCGAAACTCTGGCGAACGATGATCCCCAGCCTGAATGTAATAATGGCCTTCATCCTGTAACTTTGAAAAATCGAGCCGGAAGGCTTCATCCATCCCCCAGACAGAACCATCCTCATTGCGGACTGCTCCGGAATAGACAACCTCATCATTGGTGGCCCTCAGAACTTCAAACGTGTCAAAATCAACGGACGTATCACCAATAAAGACAGCCACTTTGGGAGTATGAGGCAAATACCCCAGCTGATTGATGCGAATCCAGCCGCCGGCATAAACAGACCCGGCCAGCATCCATGCCACCAAAATGAGAAAAACAACTTTTGGTATCCTCATAACCTTTGTTTTATATAAAATCCCGAAACACCCGGCAAATCCTTAATATCTCCTTTCGAGTTCAGCACCCCGGAAATAATGAGACAGAATATCATGATATGAATAGCCTTTGGATCCCATCACAGCGGCACCAATCTGGCAAAATCCCACACCATGTCCCCAGCCGGCTCCTTGCAATATAAATTTGGCAGGGGATTGATCGTCTTCTTCTTGTTTGTCCACAACAAAAGCTGAACTGTAAAGATGAGATTCGGATAAAGCTTTTCGTATCTCCAGCTCTTTGCCAATGGTCAATTCGCCTTTGGTGCCTGTAAATTTCAGGCGTACCAAACGACCTGAAGGCCCACGTTCAACAGGTGTCATATCCAGGATATCCCCGAGGTCCAGACCGATTTTTTTCATCAGAAGCTTTTTGACTTCTGCCTGACTCAGGGTCACCTGCCATCTGAAAAAGTCGGCTGTCTCCTGGTCGTAACGCCATCCAGGGTGTATTCGTAGGGGCTTGTGCCGCCTGTGGCTTCAACTTCCAGTTCTCCTGTAGCATTGCCGTTACAGTCTACATCAACATGGCTGGCCATAACTTCACTGATTTCCAGCAAGTCGGGTTCGCTTAAGGTTGTGCTTGTGATATCCTGAC